>NZ_RZSU01000044.1:0-51457 GCF_003997585.1 Mesorhizobium sp. M5C.F.Cr.IN.023.01.1.1
AAGTCTTGATGACGGCATGGCCGAGATTGCCTGAGAGCATTTTTAGCCCGCCGGTCGGCTGAAACGCCTTCTTGAACGGCGCCAGCACCTTCGCGTCGCCGCTTTCGCGCGGCGAGGCCTCGCGCACCACGCCGCCGTCGGCGCCGAGCTTGGCCTCGACCGCATAGGGCCGCAGCCCTTCGCCCCAAACCGTCTGGACGTCCTCGTGCAGTATCCCCTCGTCGAGCAGTTCGCGGATCAGGAAGCCGAGGCCGCCGGCCGCATGGAAATGGTTCACGTCGGCAAGGCCGTTCGGATAGACCCGCGCCAGCAGCGGCACGGCTTCCGAAAGGTCCGAAATATCCTGCCAGGTAATGGCGATGCCGGCCGCGGCCGCCATGGCGATCAGGTGGATGGTGTGATTGGTCGATCCGCCGGTGGCATGCAGGCCGACGATGCCGTTGACGATCGAGCGTTCATCGATCATCCGGCCGACCGGCGTGTAGGCGTTGCCGAGCGCGGTGATTGCCAGCGCCCGCTTCGTCGCCTCCCGGGTCAGCGCGTCGCGCAACGGCGTACCGGGGTTGACGAAGGAGGCGCCGGGCGTGTGCAGGCCCATGATCTCCATCAGCATCTGGTTGGAGTTCGCCGTGCCGTAGAAGGTGCAGGTTCCCGGCCCGTGATAGGATTTGGACTCGGCCTCGAGCAGTTCGGCCCTTCCCGCCTTGCCTTCGGCGTAGAGCTGGCGAACCTTGGCCTTCTCGTCGTTGGGCAGACCCGTCGTCATCGGCCCGGCTGGGATGAACACCGCCGGCAGATGGCCGAAAGTCAGGGCCGCGATCACCAGCCCCGGCACGATCTTGTCGCAGACGCCGAGATAGACGGCCGCGTCGAACATGTTGTGCGACAGGCCGATCGCCGCGGCCATGGCGATCACGTCGCGCGAGAACAACGACAGCTCCATACCGGGCTGGCCCTGCGTGACGCCGTCGCACATCGCCGGCACGCCGCCGGCGACCTGGGCAATGCCGCCGGCCTCGCGTGCCGCGTCCTTGATCAGCGCTGGAAACGTCTCGAAAGGCTGATGCGCCGACAGCATGTCGTTATAGGAGGTGATGATGCCGAGGTTGGGCACTCGGTCGCCGCCAAGTGCCACCTTCTCCGAAGGGCTGCAGACGGCAAACCCATGGGCGAGATTGCCGCAGGACAGCACGGCCCGGTTGGCGGTGCGGCTCGAGGCCTCGGCGATGCGGCCGAGATAGGCCTCGCGCCCTGGTCTGGAGCGTTGGCGGATGCGCTCGGTGATGGCTTCGATGTCGCGTCTCGCGGTCATGGTGTCGGTCCTTTCAGGCGAGGTCCCGCAGACACCGTCCGGCTATCTGCCGGGACCTGCGGCCAAGTTGAAATCAGGGTGCCCAGAAAACCTCTACCGGCCTCTCGGCTGCGTCGAGCACGGCACGAATGGGTTTTCGCGTTTCCGATTCCATCGCGCTCTCGAATGCGTTGCGCTTGTCTTCGCCTTCGATGTGCAGTGCGACGAAGCCGGCGCTGACGATCCGCGCCAGCGACAGCGTCAGGCGCGGTTCGCCGGCGCTTGCCGCGTGGACCGGGAACACGACCCTTTCCGAGTACGGGTCGAGCAGTTTTTCCAGGTTGTCGGCGTCCGGAAAGAACGATGCGGTATGGCCATCGGTTCCCATGCCAAGCACGACCACATCGAGCGGCCAAGGCAGCGACCGCAACATCCTGCTATCAGCCTCCCACGTATCCTCGATGCTTGCTGCCTCGTGGTAGAGCGGCACGAAACGTGCGGCTGCGGCCGCGTTTTGCAAAAGATTGGCGGCGACCAGCCCGGCGTTGGAGCGCGGAGACGAGGCCGGCACACAACGCTCGTCGACCAGCGTCACAGTGACCTTGTTCCACGCGATCGGGATTTTCGAAAGCGATGCGAAAAATTTCGCCGGCGTCGTGCCGCCGGAAACGGCGAGCAGTGCCGTGCCGCGCTCTGCGATTGCATCGGTCAGGCGGCCTGCGACGTGGCCGGCGAGTGCTGCCGCCAGGTCCTGGCGTTCGGCAAACGCGTGCCAGCTGTAGGCGGTGCCGTTCAATTGCTCTCGTGCCATGTCCGCCCGTCGCGTTCGATCAGCGCAATCGAGGCCGAGGGACCCCATGTGCCGGCCGTATAGCCCTGCGCCTCTTGCCTTGCGCTTTCCCATGCGTCCTGGATCGGGTCGATCCATTTCCACGCCGCCTCGACCTCGTCGCGGCGCATGAACAGCGTCTGGTTGCCACGGATGACGTCCATGATCAGCCGCTCATAGGCATCGGGGGCGCGGCCGTCGAAGGATTGCGCAAAGCTCATATCGAGCGGAATCTGGCGCAGCCGCATGCCGCCTGGCCCCGGATCCTTGATCATGATGAACTGCTTGACGCCTTCGTCGGGCTGCAGCCGGATGACCAGCTGGTTGGCGGAGATCGGCCCGGCGCTGTCGCCGAAGATCGAATGCGGAATCGGCCTGAATTCGATGACGATTTCCGAGACGCGCGTCGCCAGCCGCTTGCCCGTCCTGAGGTAGAACGGCACGCCTGCCCAGCGCCAATTGCCGATTTCGGCCTTCAGCGCAACGAAGGTTTCGGTGTTGCTGTTCTTGCCGAGCTCCTCGACATAGCCTTTCACCGGCCCGCCGGCCGAGGCCCCGGCACGGTACTGGCCGCGCACCGTGTGCTTGGGGGCTTCGTTGCCGTTGATGCGTTTCAGCGCCCGCAGAACCTTCAGCTTTTCGTCGCGCACCGCATCGGCGTCCATCGACGACGGCGCCTCCATGGCGACGAGGCAGAGGAGCTGCAGCATGTGGTTCTGCACCATGTCGCGCAGAGCGCCGGCCTTGTCGTAATACGTGACGCGGTCTTCGAGGCCGACGGTTTCGGCCACGGTGATCTGCACATGATCGACATTGGCGGAATTCCACAGCGGCTCGTAGAGCGCGTTGGCAAAGCGCAACGCCATCAGGTTCTGCACCGTCTCCTTGCCGAGATAGTGGTCGATGCGGAAAATCTGGCTTTCATGGAAATCATCGCCGACCAGATCGTTGAGCTCGCGCGCCGAGGCGAGATCGCGCCCGATCGGCTTCTCCAGCACAATGCGCGAGTTCGGCGTGATCAAACCGTTCTCTTTCAGCTTGTGCGAGATGTCGCCGAACAGTGCCGGCGCCACCGCCAGATAGAAAGCGCGGATGCATTCGCTGTCGCCGATCGCCGTCTTCAATTTGTCGAAGCCCGCGCCATTGGTCGCGTCGGCCGAGACATAGGAAAGCCGGGCAAGAAACGTCTTCAGCTCCGTGGCATCGATATCGGCCGGTTTCACATGGTCGGAAATCGCCTGCCTGGCGAAAGCCTGGAATTCCTCATCGGTCATTTTCGAGCGCGACGTGCCGATGATGCGCGTCGGTTCGGAAAATTGATGGCCGCGCTGGCGATGATAGAGCGACGGCAAAAGCTTGCGTTCCGACAGATCGCCGGTGCCGCCGAAAATGATGAAGTCGAAAGGCTCGACGGGAATGATCTGGCTGGTCATTGTCTGTCCGTTTTAAGGCCGGTCGCTGTGACGCGGTCGATATAATCTAATCGATTTAGATTTTCCAGTGCCACGACGTCACATCCCAAGGTCAATGGGTTTTTGCCGATTGGCCTTGAGGTATGCCCTTGACAATGGCGCAACCCGGCGGCTTGTCGGCGAGGTGTTCCGGGTGGCCTTCGCAGTTGCAGCATAGAGCGGGATCGAAGCGAAGCCAAAGGAGAAATCGAGCGTGTATACTGATCTTTCGGCGGCCATCGCCGGCGGCTGCCCGAGCGATCGTCTTCAATCATGAGTGAGAAAGTCATGCGCCTGGAAAACAAAGTTGCCATCATTACCGGTGCCGCGTCAGGTTTCGGCGAGGGTATCGCCAAGCGCTTTGCCGAGGAGGGCGCCAAGGTCGTCGTCGCCGACCTCAACGCCAAGGGCGCCGAACGCGTCGCCAACGAGATCGGCCCGGCGGCGATCTGGACCCAGACGGACGTCTCGTTGCGTTCCGAGTTCGACGAGATGGTCGATGCCGCAAAGAGCGCCTTCGGCCGCATCGACATCATGGTCAACAATGCCGGCTACACCCATCGCAACGGCGATATGCTCGAGGTCGACGAGACGACCTTCGACCTGATCACGGCCGTCAATATGAAGGCGATCTACCACGCGGCTCTGGCGGTTGTGCCGGTCATGGACCGGCAAGGCGGCGGCGTCATCCTGACCACGGCCTCGACGGCCGGCATCAGGCCGCGGCCCGGCCTCACCTGGTACAATGCATCGAAGGGCTGGGCGATCACCGCGACCAAGTCCATGGCGGTGGAACTCGCGCCGAAGAACATCCGCGTCAACTGCCTCTGCCCGGTCGCCGGCGAGACCGGCATGCTGGAAAAATTCATGGGCGCCGACACACCCGAAATCCGCGAGAAATTCCGCGCGTCGATCCCGCTTGGCCGGCTTTCGACGCCGCTCGACATAGCCAACGCGGCGCTCTGGCTCGCTTCGGACGAGGCGGCTTTCATCACTGGCGTGGCGCTGGAAGTCGACGGTGGACGTTGCATCTGAGCCGTCCGGCCCTGTCGGTTTCAAGTTTGACTTGACGGTTCATCGCCCTCGCTGGACGCGGCGGCCGACTGTATTACAGCAGCCATCCGAGCCGTGGTGCGACGTCGAGGGATCGCCTGACCAGCCCTAGGCGCCGGTCTTGACGAAGCTCTTGTAGATCCAGCCGCGTTTGCCGTTGTAGACGATCTGGCACCATTTCTTGCAGCCCATCACCTGAACCGAGGTCTTGGCGGGAACGGTGACTATAGCGGCCGCATTGTTCTTCGGCCCGGTGCGCATAGTGACGGCCCTGAGGATGCGTCCGGTGTCTGCCGCGCTCGCTTTCTTGGCCTCGACTTTGGCCTGGGTGCCATCGTTCTGTGTCGCCGCCGGCTCTCCCGGCTTCGGGTTGGGAATGGCGGCGGTTGGCGCGCCGTCCGTCGCCGTCTTGTTGGGAGCAGCAACTTTGGCAAGCAATGCTGCCACTTTGGTTTTCGCTGCCGGATCGGCGAATGCCGCCGCAGTGGACGGCTTGTCTGCCGTTTGTTCAGCCTTGCCTGCCATCTGGCGGGATGTGGATACCGATCCTGTCCAGCGAGGATCATTGGGCGCCAGCGCGGGTATCTCGGCCTTCGCCGCAACCACCGCCGGCGAAACCGCATCGGCCTTGCTCGCAGCCTGCTGCACCGCGGCGACCTTCGAGGCCGCGGCCGGCACGATCCTTGTTGTTTTTACTGGAATGCTTGAAACGATCTGCTCGGGACTCGCGACCGCTTGTCTCTCGTTGGCCGGCAATGCCAGCCATAGCGCCAGCGCGGCCACGCCAAGCAGCGCTGCTGTGCCAAACGCGGCGATTACCAGATGCAAGTTCGACCGGATTTGCTGCCAGAACCTGGGCCGCACGTCGTAGCCAAACTGCATCGCAAAGCGCCGTCGTTCCGGCGTGCCGAAACTGAAGGGCTCTCTCACTCTTGCAACCTCCTTTTGCGGGCCGACGTTCTTACGACCTGTACCGGGAAAACCGGCATTCGGTCGGCATCGGTCCCAAACCAACGCGGGCAGGCCCGCAAAGTCCCCGTTCAACTGCCCTGAGCGGGCATCCTTTGCCGGCGATTGTGGCATCACTGCGCCCTTGCCGGGCGGATTCTGCACCTTTGCGCTCGATTCTGCAACTTGGAAGGGATTTTGCAATCTATGGTTATATCCTGTCCCTCAAGGCATACCAGTTGAGCGCAAGAAAGAGCAGAGGCGCGCGGAAGCGTCGACCACCGGGAAATGCCGGGATTTTCAGGTCCTCGATCAGCCTCAGCCGATCCCTGTTGCCGGCAACGGTTTCGGCATAGAGCTTGCCGAAAAAGTTCGACAGCATGACGCCGTGACCGGAATAGCCGCCGACAGAGATCACATTGGCCATCACCTCGCGCACGAAAGGTTTTCTCGGCATCGTGATGCCGACATAGCCGCCCCAGCCGTGAGTGATCTCGACGGCCTTCAGCGCTGGGTAAAGCTCGGCGATCTGCCGGCGGATGTGGACATGGATGTCTTTCGGATCGTTGACGGCATAGATCTCGCGCCCGCCGAACAGCAGCCGCCCATCCGTCGATTTGCGGAAGTAGCGCACGACGAAGCGGGAATCATCGACCGCCTCACCGCCCGGCAGCACGTTTGTGTCAGCCCCCAGCGGCACCGTCGCGCCGATGAAGGAGCCGATCGGCATGATGTGCGCGGCACTGATCGGCTCGAGCGTGCCGCCATGGGCGTTGACGCCGATCAGACATTTCTCGGCTGATATCGTGCCTTTCGGCGTCGTAACCCTGACCTTGCCGCCGAGCGACGCGATGCCGGTCGCCGGCGTCTGCTCGAACAGCTGCGCGCCAGCCTGCGCCGCCACCTTTGCCGTGCCGATCACCAGCTTCAGCGGATGGATGTGCCCCGTGCCGGTGTCGCGGGTGCCGCCGAAATAACGCGTCGAGCCCAACCGCTCAGCCGTCTCCTTGGCGTCCATGAAGGCGATGTGCGGATAGCCGAAACGGTTCGCCATGACCTCGGCATGCGCCTTGTAATCGTCGACATAGCGCTGCTTGTGCGCCACCGAGATCTGGCCTGGCATGTAGTCGATCTCGATCTTGTTGACGGCGGCGAATTCGAGGAGATGCGACTTGGCCTCTTCGGCGAGGTCGAACAGCGCCTTGGCGCGGGAAAAGCCGTATTCCGCTTCGAGCTCCTCGGCCCAGGCGCGCTGACCGGTGCCGAGCTGGCCGCCATTGCGGCCCGATGCGCCGTCGCCGAAACGATGCGCTTCGATCAGCACGACATTGCTGCCGGCCTTGGCAAGGTGCGCCGCCGCCGACAGGCCGGTGAAGCCGCCGCCGACGATGGCGACGTCGCATGTCCGGTCGCCGTCGAGCGCCTTGTATTCGGGCCGTGGGCCGGCCGTGTCTTCATACCAGGAGCGGCCGGGGGAGATTGGGGATTGGTAGGGCATGATGATCGACAGGGACAGGGGAGTAGGGGAGTAGGCAGTAGGGCAGTAGGGCAGTAGGGCAGTAGGGCAGTAGGGGCTATTCAGGTGACAATTTGCGGATCAGAAGGCGCAATAGCGGCCCCACGCTTTCGCTGCGGTTCATCAAAGGTTCGACCGCCTCCTGCGAGGCGATTCCGACACGGTGCGCAATCATAAGATGCGTCTCCAGTTCCTTGAGTGATCCTTGGGCGATCCTGAGGAATTGCTGATAGGAAGCTCGGCTCTCTCTGCCGTAACCCTCAGCGATGTTGGCAGGCACTGAGGTAGCTGCCCGACGCACCTGACCTGTCATTCCATAGATCTCGTCTTTCGGCCAAGCTCGTCACTTCATAGATTGATACTGCCAGGTCCATTGCCTGCTGCCAGACGATCAGATCCCTGTAGGACTCGATTTTCGCCATTACGTGCCGCTCCCTACTGCCCTACTCCCCTAGACATTCAACAACAGATACTCCCGCTCCCACGGGCTGATCACTTCCATGAAGGTCTCGAATTCCGCCCGCTTGATCGCCGCATAGGTCGCGGCAAATGACTGGCCGAGCAGCGCGCAGAGTTCCTCGTCGGCTTCGAACAGGTCGACAGCCTCGAGCAGGCTCCGCGGCAGGTCGATCTCTGCCTCGTTGGCGGTGGTGAGAACCGGCGGTTCGGCCTTGATCTTGTTGGTCATGCCGATCAGCCCGCAGGCGAGCGATGCGGCCAGCGCCAGATAGGGATTGGCGTCGGAGGAAGGGATGCGGTTCTCGACGCGCCTGGCTGCCGGGTCGGATCGCGGGACGCGGAAGGCGGTGGTGCGGTTGTCGTAGCCCCATTTGTTGTTGACCGGCGCCGAAGCCGACTGCGTCAGCCGGCGGTAGGAATTGACATAGGGCGCAAACATCACCAGCGCGTTCGGCACATGTTTCTGCATGCCGCCGAGGAAATGGAAGAAGGCTTCGGTTTCCGAGCCGTCCTCGGCAGAAAAGACGTTCTTGCCGGTCTTCTTGTCGATGATCGACTGGTGGATATGCATGGCCGACCCGGGCTGCCCCTGGATCGGCTTGGCCATGAAGGTGGCATAGATCTCGTGCTTCAGCGCCGCCTCGCGGATGGTGCGCTTGAACATGAACACCTGATCGGCGAGTTCGATCGGATCGCCATGGCGCAGATTGATCTCGAGCTGGCCGGCGCCTTCCTCATGGATCAGCGTATCGATCTCCAGGCCCTGGCTTTCGGAGAAATGGTAGATGTCGTCGATCAGCTCGTCGAACTCGTTGACGCCGGCAATCGAATAGCCGGCGCCACCGCCGATCGCCCGTCCCGAACGCCCGACCGGCGGCGTCAGCGGGTAGTCCGGATCGGGATTCTTGCGCACGAGGTAGAACTCGATCTCGGGCGCCACCACCGGCTTCAGCCCGCGCTTGTCGTAAGCGGCAAGCACACGCTTCAGCACGTTGCGCGGCGTGAACTCTACCGAGCGGCCGTCCTGGTGGACGAGGTCGCAGATGACCGCCGCCGTCGGGTCCTCCTCCCACGGCACCACGGTCAGTGTGGAAAGGTCCGGCATCAGCTTGAGGTCGCCGTCGTCCTCCGGATAGTGAAAGCCGTTGCCGTCTTCCGGGTAGCCGCCAGAGATCGTCGTCATGAACACCGCCGAAGGCAGCGCCAGCGAGGTGTTGGAGGTGAATTTCTTCGACGGCATCATCTTGCCGCGCGCAACACCGGCCTGGTCGGGCGTGATGCATTCGATATCCTCGATGCCGCGCCACTCCAGCCAGGCGCCCACTTCCTTCCAGTTTTTCACACCACGTTGATTTTTCACGAAGGCAGGCGTGCGGATACGTCCTCCGCGGCTCGACGGACGGACTTCCTTTTTTGCAGGCGGCATCATTCACCAGATTAGGTTGCGGATTTGGGAGTATAGCCGGGGCCGGCGATGGAAGGGAAGGGGACCGCGGTTGCGTTCGCCTGCGCAGTTGAAAACTGTTCTGGGCGGCTTAGGTTCGACGCAAGTTCAATGATCTCGGTTGAAGACGTCGAATGCAGACCAATCATGAATTGACCACGATCGGCTTCGATGCCGATGACACGCTCTGGCAGAACGAGCAGTTCTTCCGCATGACCGAAAAGCGTTTTGCCGCCCTGCTCGCCGATCATGCCCAGCAGGAGCACATCTCGGCAAGATTGCTGGAGGCCGAGAAGCGCAACCTCGCCGTCTACGGCTTCGGCATCAAGGGGTTTACCCTGTCGATGATCGAAACGGCAATCGAGATTACCGAGGGCCGCGCGCCGGCCTCGGTCATCGCCGAGATTCTTGCCGCGGGCCGCGAGATGCTTGGCCATCCGATCGAGGCGCTGCCTCATGCGCGCGAAACCGTGGAAAAGCTGGCAGATGCGTATCGCCTGGTGTTGATCACCAAGGGCGACCTCTTCGATCAGGAACGCAAGCTGGCGCAATCGGGCCTGGGTGATCTTTTCGATGCCGTCGAGATCGTCAGCGACAAGAGCCCCGCCACTTATATCAATATCTTCAGCCGCCACGGTGATGGCGCCGAAAGAAGCATGATGGTCGGCAATTCGCTCAAGTCGGACGTGGTGCCGGCCATCGAGGCCGGCAGTTGGGGTATCCACGTGCCGCATGAGCTGACCTGGGCGCTGGAACATGTCGAGCCGCCGATCACCGCGCCTCGTTTCCGCCAGATAGCCGATCTCTCGGAATTGCCCCGGCTGATAGAAAGCATCGGGAAAGCCGGCTGATCGCGTGTTTCGGTGTCGGACCGAACGTGCGCTGCAGGCGCATCGACGCCGGACATCGGCGTGTCGCAGTCCTTGTCGTCCGCTCCGTCACAGGGCCGCGCTGTCGCCGACGCCAAATCGCGCGGCCGCACACAATCCACGACGTTAAGCCGTTTTCTACTTGCAAATCAGTCGCAATTGCAGAATATGCGAAAAGCGCGCGCCGCAGTCGCACAATAGCGGCCCGCGGCGAGACATTAAGAATCGCGACAGGAGAAATTGATGTTCGAGAGATACGGACGACGGGCTGTCGTTGGCTTGATGGCTGCGGTTTTCGCTGCGGCGGTGGCTTCAAGCCCAGCGAAAGCCCAAGAAAAATTCAAGGCCGTGACGACCTTCACCGTCATCGCCGACATGGCGAAGAACGTGGCGGGCGATGCAGCAATCGTGGAATCGATCACCAAGCCTGGAGCGGAGATCCACAATTACGCGCCGACGCCGGGCGATATTCAGCGGGCGCAAGGTGCACAGCTCATTCTGTGGAACGGGCTCAACCTCGAACTCTGGTTCGAAAAGTTCTTCCAGAACCTCAGCGACGTGCCCGGCGCTATTGTCTCCGAGGGCGTCCAGCCGATGAGCATCGCCGAGGGACCCTATACGGGCAAACCGAACCCGCATGCCTGGATGTCGCCGACAAACGCGCTGATCTACGTCGACAACATCCGCGACGCCTTCGTTGAGCACGATCCGGCGAATGCCGAGACCTACAAGGCCAATGCAGAAGCCTACAAGGCAAAGATAGAGGCGGCCGTCGCGCCGATCCGCGATAAGCTTGCCTCGATCCCGCAGGACAGGCGCTGGCTGGTGTCGAGCGAAGGCGCTTTCTCCTACCTCGCACGCGATTTCGAGCTGAAGGAGCTTTATTTGTGGCCGATCAACGCTGACCAGCAAGGCACCCCGCGGCAGGTTCGCAAGGTGATCGACGCCGTCAGGGAAAACAAGATCGTCGCCGTCTTCAGCGAAAGCACCGTGTCGGACAAGCCGGCCCGGCAGGTCGCGCGCGAGACAGGAGTGCATTACGGCGGCGTGCTCTACGTCGATTCTCTCAGCGAGGCGGACGGCCCGGTGCCGACCTATATCGACCTGCTGCGTGTGACATCGGATACGGTTCAGAAAGGCCTCGCCGCAGGGCTGTCGCAATGAACGAAGCCGTTCCGCCTCTTGCCCCCGCGTTTGAGGATGCGGGAGGCGGTCTCGCCGTCCGCGGCGCGACCGTCACCTACCGCAACGGCCACACGGCGCTGCGGGATGCGAGCTTTGAAATTCCGACAGGCACGATCACGGCACTTGTCGGTGTCAACGGCTCGGGCAAGTCGACGCTGTTCAAAGCCATCATGGGCTTCTTGCGGCTGGCAAAGGGAGAGATTCTTGTTCTCGGACAGCCGGCCGCGGCCGCGCTGAGGAAGAACGTCGTCGCCTATGTGCCGCAGGCCGAGGAGGTCGACTGGAACTTTCCAGTACTAGTCGAGGACGTCGTCATGATGGGTCGCTACGGCCATATGGGCATGATGCGCCTTCCGAAGGCGGCTGATCACGAGGCGGTTACAGCCGCGCTTGCGCGTGTCGGCATGAGCGATTTCCGCAAGCGCCAGATCGGCGAGCTTTCGGGCGGGCAGAAAAAGCGCGTCTTTCTCGCTCGGGCGCTGGCGCAGGACGGGCGCGTCATCCTGCTCGACGAGCCCTTCACCGGCGTCGACGTCAGGACCGAGGACGCTATCATCGAACTGCTGCGCGCTCTCCGGCGCGAAGGCCGAGTGATGCTGGTCTCGACGCATAATCTGGGTAGCGTGCCGGAGTTCTGCGACCGTGCCGTGCTGCTCCGGAATACGGTCCTTGCCTACGGGCCGACAGGCCAGACCTTCACGCAGGCAAACCTGGAAAAGGCTTTCGGCGGCGTCTTGCGTCATTTCGTGCTGGGCGGCGCCGGGCTGCATGAGGACGACGACAGGCGCCGCCTTGCCGTCATCACCGACGACGAACGGCCACTGGTCTTCTACGGAGAGAACGGAGCCATGCAGCACAAGATGCGGGAACCGGACGAATGAGTGTCCTGCTCGAGCCGTTCGGCTACGAATATATGCTCAATGCCATGTGGGTGTCCGCCTTGGTCGGCGGTGTCTGCGCCTTCCTGTCCTGCTATCTGATGCTAAAAGGCTGGTCGCTGATCGGTGACGCGCTCTCGCATTCGATCGTGCCGGGCGTCGCCGGCGCCTATATGCTGGGCCTTCCTTTCTCGATCGGCGCCTTCTTCTCCGGCGGGCTAGCCGCTGCGGCGATGCTCTTCCTCAACCAGCGTACCAAGCTGAAGGAAGACGCCATCATCGGCCTGATCTTCTCCTCCTTCTTCGGCCTCGGCTTGTTCATGGTGTCGCTGTCACCGACCTCCGTGAATATTCAGACGATCGTGCTCGGCAACATCTTGGCCATCACCCCGGAAGACACGCTTCAGCTCGCCATCATAGGCTTCGTCTCGCTCGCCATCCTGCTGGTGAAATGGAAGGATCTGATGGTGGTTTTCTTCGACGAGAGCCATGCCCGCTCGATCGGCCTCAACCCGAGCGCGCTCAAGATCATGTTCTTCATGCTGTTATCGGCCTCCACGGTCGCCGCGCTTCAGACCGTCGGCGCCTTCCTCGTCATCTGCATGGTGGTGACTCCCGGCGCGACCGCCTATCTCCTGACGGACCGCTTTCCGCGCCTGCTCGTCATCGCGGTTGTCATTGGCGCGGCCACGAGTTTCAGCGGCGCCTATGCCAGCTATTTCCTTGACGGCGCCACCGGCGGCATTATCGTCGTCCTGCAGACGCTGATCTTTCTCGCCGCCTTCTTCTTCGCTCCCAAGCATGGAATGCTGGCAGCCCGCCGCCGCGCTGCGCGGGCCTTGGAGGCCAGCCTATGAGCATCCTCGATACGCTGCTTGCGCCCCTCCAGTTCGGCTTCATGGTCAATGCCCTAATTGTTTCGGTTCTGGTCGCTGTGCCGACTGCGCTGCTCTCCTGCTTCCTCGTTCTCAAGGGCTGGTCACTGATGGGCGACGCTATCAGCCACGCCGTCTTTCCCGGCGTGGTCATCGCCTACATTGTCGGATTCCCCTATTCGATCGGCGCCTTCGCCGCCGGAATGGTCTGCGCTCTCGCCACCGGCTTCCTCAAGGACAACAGCCGCATCAAGCAGGACACGGTAATGGGCATCGTCTTCTCCGGCATGTTCGGCCTCGGCCTGGTGCTCTACGTAAAGATCCAGTCCGACGTGCATCTCGACCACATATTGTTCGGCGACGTGCTGGGCATCGGCCTGCGCGACATCGTCGAAACGGGGCTCATTGCTGCGATCACGGCCGGCATCATCGGGATCAAGTGGCGCGACTTCCTGCTGCACGCCTTCGACCCGGCTCAGGCTCGCGCGGTTGGTCTTCGGGTCAATCTGCTCCACTACGGCCTGCTTTGCCTGATCTCGCTCACCATCGTCGGCGCGCTGAAGGCGGTCGGCATCATCATGGCCATCGCCATGCTGATCGCGCCTGGCGCCATCGCCTTCCTGCTGACAAGGAAGTTCAGCGCCATGCTGATCCTGTCGGTGGCGATCGCGGTCGCCGCGTCGTTTCTCGGCGTCTATCTGTCCTTCTTCATCGACAGCGCACCGGCGCCGACCATCGTTCTCATGCTGTCCGCCGCCTTCATCGCGGCCTTCGCCGTTACCACACTCAAAGTGGGCCGAATGGAGATTGGCGAGGAACGCTAGAAACGGGCGGTCATTCTCCGGATTGACGAGAGCGTCGCGTTTTCTGGATCGGCTTCACGTAGATCTCCAGTCTGTGGCTGATGATCGTGAATCCGTGCTGTCGAGCGATTTCCTCTTGGAGCCGCTCGATCTCCGACGACTGGAATTCGACGACGTCTCCCGTCTCGATATTGATGAGATGATCGTGATGCTCACGGGGGACGGTTTCGTATCTGGCGCGCCGATCGCCAAAGGTGTGCCGCTCCAGAATGCCCTTTTCGCGCAGAAGGCTGACGGTGCGATAGACAGTGGCTAGCGCGATCGTCGGCTCGATGGCGACAACACGGCGATGGAGTTCCACCACATCCGGATGGTCGCTGGATTCGGATAGAACGCGCATGATGACGCGGCGCGGACCGGTGATGCGCAGTCCGAGTTTCCTGCAAAGCGCGGCGATGGTCTGTTCTGAGGACATGTCATTATCCGCCGATATCGACAGCCATGTCGCGAAGTCGGAACATGCCTGCGGATTTGTTCGAAGGTGCTATCCCAGATGCGTCGCAATTGCAAAAGGAGACGTAGCGGGGCTCATTGTCAGGCGGTACCGAGCGCTCGCGTACTGACATAAATACCCAGATTCGATCGCAAGAAGCGAGGAAAGGCGTGTAAGCCGGATCGGACGTCGGCTAGCTGCGTGCGAGCCCGATCAAATGGTCGATCACTGGCTGCAGCCGTTCGGTCGTGATCGGTTTGACGACAACCGCATCGACGACGCTCGACAGGCCGAGGCTCTCCGGTGTGCCGTTCTTGGTCGAAAGCAGGATCACCGAGGGAAGCGACCTGCCCGAGGTGCGTCGCAGCGCGTCGATACCGGACATCAGCGCGTCGCAGTCCTTGTTGTCCGCTCCGCCATCGAGGACGACAGCTCCGGGAATGAGCGATCGCAATGTCGTTGCTGCCGCCTCGGGCGATTCCGAAATCGGTTTGAGCCCGGATCGTTCGACGATTTTTGAAACCACCACCCTGTTGACCGGCGATTTCCCGACGACGAGCACGCGGGTGATATCCGTGAGCATCTCGGGGTCCACATTCCGGCTCACCAAACTCAGATGGTTTACAGCCTTAATATCGCGATTCACGGGAGGCATGAGCGGGCGGGCACTCGTCGGGTTTCAATGCAGGGTTGAAACTTTAGAAACAATTGCCGTGAGCTCGCTGCCTATGTCAAGCTGAAATGCGGACATCCAGAATATCGCAAGAAACGTTAAAATTTAAAGCAAGGTCTGTTTTTGGGCCCGTATGCAACTGGTCATGCAAACGCAGATCACCTGCGCAGACTGCGCAGGTGATGCCGGATCCACCGACAGGCTTCGGTCGGATTTTCGGTCAGCCGAGGCTCCGCTGCGTGACGATAACCGGGATCAGCAGATCGCCCCAGTTGCCGTCGCCGCCATGGTGCCGTGCCGAGCGCACGAGCTCCACCGACACACCGGCCTCGACCGCCTTCATCACCGACTGGTTGAGCCTGTGCAGATCATTCGCCAGCATGCGGATGGTCGCTTGCTGGTCGACGTTCATGGTGGTGGCCTGTTCTTCGGCCCGTTCCTTGACGCGGCTTATCGATGCCATTGGTCTTCTCCTTCAGCGTATTTTATACCCCCTTGGGGCGTTCCTCTATTCTGTTGCCTTGCTGCTATTCCGCCGCCGGTTTGAACTGGGCGTGCTCGGTCGATTCATGCATGGCCGTAGTCGAAGACCGGCCACCGGTGATCGCCATCGACACGGCGTCGAAATAGCCGGTGCCGACTTCGCGCTGGTGCTTGGTCGCGGTGTAGCCGTGGGCTTCCGCCGCGAACTCCGCTTCCTGCAACTCGGAATAGGCCGCCATCTGCCGCGCCTTGTAGCCGCGGGCGAGTTCGAACATGCCGAAATTGAGCTGGTGAAAACCGGCTAGCGTGATGAACTGGAACTTGTAGCCCATGGCGCCGAGTTCCTTCTGGAACCTGGCGATCGTGGCATCGTCGAGGTTCTTCTTCCAGTTGAACGACGGCGAGCAATTATAGGCGAGAAGCTTGCCGGGATGGTGCCTGTGCACGCCCTCGGCGAACTTTTTGGCCTGCGCCAGATCGGGCTTGGAGGTTTCGCACCAGATCAGGTCGGCGTGGGGCGCGTAGGCGACAGCCCGCGCGATGCACGGCTCGATGCCGTTCCTGACGTGGTAGAAGCCTTCCACCGTGCGGCCGGCGCCATAGTCGACGAACGGCTGGTCGCGCTCGTCGATGTCGGAGGTGAGCAGCTTTGCCGCTTCCGCGTCGGTGCGCGCGACGACCAGCGTCGGCGTGCCCATGACGTCGGCAGCAAGTCGCGCGGCGCTGAGGTTGCGGATGTGTGCGGCGGTCGGGATCAGCACCTTGCCGCCGAGATGGCCGCATTTCTTCTCCGACGCCAGTTGGTCCTCGTAGTGGACGCCGGCGGCACCCGCCTCGATGAAGGCCTTCATGATCTCGAAGGCATTGAGCGGTCCGCCGAATCCGGCTTCCGCATCGGCGACGATCGGCGCGAACCAGGTGTCGACGGAAAGCCCCTTGCCTTCGGAGGTCTCGATCTGGTCGGCGCGCTGCAGGGTGCGGTTGATGCGCTTGACCAGTTCGGGCGCCGCATTGGCGGGATAAAGCGACTGGTCCGGATACATGGCGGACGCGGTATTTGCGTCGGCTGCGACCTGCCACCCGGACAGATAGATTGCCTTCAGGCCGGCCCGGACCTGCTGCATTGCCTGGTTGCCCGACATGGCGCCGAGCGCGTTGACGAAATCCTCCTCGTGGATGAGCTTCCACAACCGGTTGGCGCCCATTTCGGCGAGGCTCTGCCGGATCTGGACCGAACCGCGCAGCCGCTTCACGTCCTCCGGCGAGTACGGCCGCTCGATGCCGTCGAAGCGGCCTTCCGGCGCCGAGGGGACGAGGTTGTAAAAATCAGTCATTGGTCACTCCGGGTAAATCGCTGCTGGGATGGAGACGCCGCCTCATGGAGAATTTCGCGCCGCTTAGGTGTGACAGCATTTACATTTCAGCGCGAAACAGGCGAGGAAAACCAGAAGATTGGCGGGAAAATAAGAGAAAACCTGTGTTGTGTTTGACAGCTAGGAGCTGTAAATTTGTCACGATTGTAAAACGCCGGCATGCCATTGCCGTGCAGAAGTCATGTAAAATTTCTGTCAAGGACAGTCGAGTGGCCGATCAGAAGATCTTCGCCGGGCCGCGTATCCGCCGCATCCGCAGCGCCAAGGGCCTGACCCAGACGGCGATGGCCGAAGGGCTCGGCATCTCGCCGTCTTATCTCAATCTCATCGAGCGCAACCAGAGGCCGCTGACGGTCCAGCTGATCCTGAGGCTGGCGTCTGTCTACAAGGTCGACCCGCATGAATTGCAGGGCGAGGCGAGAGGGTCGGTCGCCGCCTTGAAGGAGGTGTTTTCGGATCCGCTGCTGGTCGGCGAATTGCCTGGTGACCAGGAGCTGATCGAGCTTGCCGAGGCGGCGCCCAACGCTTCCGCCGCGGTGATAAAACTGTTCCGCGCCTATCGCGAGCAGGCCGAGCGCCTTTCCGACCTCAACGAACTCCTCGCGCGTGAGGGCAAAGCGACGGCACTCTCCGGCGCCCGCTTGCCGATCGACGAGGTGCACGAGATTTTCGAGCGCCGGCCGAACCATTTTGCCGCGCTCGAAGCGGAAGCCGAGGCATTCACGTCGGTGCTCGATCCCGGCGACGATCTTTTCAGTGCGCTGAAGGCCTGGCTGAAGCGCGAATACGGCATCGTCGTCAAGGTGCTGCCGGTCGCCACCATGCCGAACTGGCGCCGTCGCTACGACCGCCACTCGCAGCGTCTGTTTCTGTCCGAGCGCCTGTCGCCATTCGACCAATTGCGCGAGGTGGCGATGGAGGCCTGTCTGATCCGCATGACGGTCGCGGTGGCAGGCGAGATCCAGGCGCTGAAGCTGAGCTCGGATGAAGCCCGCCGGCTCGCCCGCTTCGAGCTTGGCCGCTACGCCGCCCACGCGCTGATGATGCCCTATCAATCTTTTCACGCGGCAGCACACCGCGCGCGTTACGACATCGACGTGCTGCGCTCGCGCTTCGGCGTCTCCTTCGAGCAGGCGGCGAACCGCCTGACCATGCTGCAGCGGCCGGGCACGCCGGGCGTGCCGTTCTTCATGCTCGAGGTCGATAATGCCGGCAACCGCTTCCGCAAAGCGGGCAGCCAGGGCTTCCCGCAAGGCCGCTTCGGCGGCGGTTGTCCGAAGCTTCCCGTGCATGCCGCCTTTACCCAGCCCGGCCAGATCTTCGTCGAGGCGGTGGAAATGCCCGACGGCGCCGAATTCCTCTGCGTCGCCCGCACGCTCGAAGGACCGCAAGGCTCGTTTTCGGAGCGCCCGCGCCGTACCGCACTTCTGCTGGGCTGCGACATCGGCTTTCGTGACGAGATCGTCTATGGCGCGGCACTGCCGGGGCCGGCTGCCGCAGCGACCGGAAAAGCCGGACAGGGCACCAATCCGGCCACGCCGATAGGCCCCGCCTGCCGGCTGTGCGAACGGATCGGCTGCCTGGCCCGCGCCGAGCCGCCGGTGACGCGCCCGCTTGGCCTCGACGAAATGGTGACCGGACTAAGCGCCTTCGATTTCCAGTGAGGCCGTGGCAGGCGACCTGCCGTCCTTGCCACAACCGTCGCCGTCCGCTGGATCACGCCTGGCAATCGTCTTTGCGTTACGCCAATGAGGCACGTTCTTGTCGTCCGTTGCGCATCGTGCCGCCCCGAAATCGTCGACAGCCGTGCCCATGACCGACACCGCATCATCACCGATCGCCGTTTCGCCTGCCGTCTCGCCACGTGAGGAGCGTATCGGCTTCCTGTTGATATTCCTGTCGGCGCTGATGTGGAGTTTCGGCGGCGCCATCGCCCGCTTCATCGACGCCGGCGACAGCTGGACGGTGGTGTTCTGGCGCTCGGTCTGGGCCGCCGCCTTCCTGATCTGCTTCATGGTCTGGCGCGACGGCTGGCACGGCACGGTGAGGTTGTTCCGCGGCATGGGCCTGCCCGGCCTTGCCGTGGCGTTCTGCTTCGCCACCGCATCGACCTCTTTCGTCGTGGCGCTGGCCTACACCACCGTCGCCAACATCCTTCTGATGCAGGCCGGCGTGCCGCTCCTGGCGGCGCTGTTTGCCTGGGTGCTGTTTCGCGAACGGGTCGCGGTGGCGACTTGGGTGGCGATTGCAGCCGTCATTGCCGGCGTTGGCATCATGGTATCGGAATCGCTCGATGGCGCCGTTTCGCCCATCGGCGACGGCTTGGCGTTGCTCATCGCCGTGATGTTCTCGATCGCCACCGTCATCACGCGGCGCTTTGCCCATGTGCGCATGACGCCGGCGACCTGCCTCGGCACGATGCTTGCCGCCGCATTCGCGGCGTCGCAGGCATCGCAATTCGGCGTCTCCAGCAGCGACATGGGCTTCCTCTTTGCATTCGGCGTGGTCAACCTGGGTCTCGGCCTTGCCTTTTTCGCCACCGGCGCCCGGCTTGTTCCGGCGGCGGTCGCAGCACTGCTCGGCACTTTCGAGCCGATCCTCGGCCCGATCTGGGTCTGGCTCATCCATTCCGAAGTGCCGTCGGGACGCACCATCCTTGGCGGCGCGGTCGTGGTCACGGCGCTGCTCGTCCATATCGGGCTCGAATTCAAGCGTCAGGCGCGGCCCGTGCGGCCGGGTGTCACCGGCATGCCGTCGCCTAATTGATGCAGCGCACGCGCCAAAGCGAGATGAGCCATTGACAATGGCGCAGCCGCGCGGGCAGGCTGCCAATACGGCAACAACAAGACAGGCTCATCTTGCCAAGTCTCCCCTCCGGGCCGACCGAGACCGGACAACATCGTCGTATCCCTGCCCGCGCCGTGGCGAGAGCCTTTGACGGCGCCGGAATGCCACCTGGATCACGACATCGGAACGGGGGGCTCGGCCGCTGCACATCGAAGCACCAAGGTGTCGGCGGTTCGCGCTTGTCGCTTGTCGGAAAGCCCAATAATCTGAAGCAAACGCCCAGCCGCGCAGCCCCGCGACGAGCTGGCGATGGAACACTCATCAAAGGAGAGACGCATGACCCGCAAAGCATTCTGGCTTTCGGCGACCTCGGCATTTCTGACGCTTTTCACCCTCGGCGCTCAAGCCCAGGACCGCGTCGTCAATGTCTATAACTGGTCGGATTACATCGACAGCTCGATCATCGAGGATTTCACCAAGGAAACCGGCATCAAGGTCACCTACGACACCTTCGATTCCAACGAGCTCCTGGAGACTAAACTGCTTGCCGGCGGCAGCGGCTACGATGTCGTCGTGCCGACCGCCAATTTCCTCGCACGCCAGATCCAGGCAGGTGTGTTCCAGAAGCTCGACAAGTCGAAGCTGCCCAACATTTCCAACATGTGGGACATCGTTTCGGAGCGCACAGCCAAGTACGATCCCGGCAACGAATATTCGATCAACTACATGTGGGGCACGGTCGGCCTCGGCTATAACGTCAAGAAAGTGCAGGAAGCGCTCGGCACCGACAAGATCGATAGCTGGGACGTGTTCTTCAACCCGGAAAAGCTGGCCAAGCTGAAGGATTGCGGCGTCTATGTCCTCGATTCCCCGAGCGACATCCTCCCGAACGCCTTCAAATTTCTGGGCATCGATCCCGAGACCACGTCGCCGGAGGATTTCGCCAAGGCGGAAGAACTGATGCTGAAGATCAGGCCTTACATCCGCAAGTTCCACTCGTCGGAATATATCAACGCGCTGGCCAATGGCGACATCTGCCTGGCTGTCGGCTGGTCGGGCGACGTGTTCCAGGCGCGTGACCGTGCGACGGAGGCCAACCGTGGCGTCGAGATCAGCTATTCCGTGCCGAAGGAAGGTGCCGAAATGTGGTTCGACCAGATGGCGATCCCGGCCGACGCGCCGCATGTCGCCGAGGCGCATGAATTCCTGAATTACATGATGAAGCCGGAAGTGATCGCCAAGTCGAGCAACTACGTCTTCTATGCCAACGGCAACAAGGCATCGCAGCAATTCATCGACAAGGAGATACTAGAGGATCCGGCGATCTACCCGGACGAGGCGACGCTGGCGAAGCTGTTCACCATCGCCCCGTACGATTCCAAGACCCAGCGCGTCGTCACCCGCACCTGGACCAGGATCGTCACCGGGCAGTAGGCGACAATCAACGACCCCGGCAGGTGCTGCCGGGGTCAAGTCTTCCGGGGATAGGACGCAGGACGGAGTGGGATATGAAATCGCTTGGCAGCATCCGTAGGGATTTCGCGCCGTGGAACGATCCGAACGCCAAGCCATACATCCAGTTCGACAAGGTCACCAAGAAGTTCGGTGACTTCACCGCCGTCAACAATCTGTCGCTGACCATATTCGAGCGCGAGTTTTTTGCCCTGCTCGGCGCGTCGGGCTGTGGAAAATCGACGCTTTTGCGGATGCTCGCCGGCTTCGAGGAGCCGACCGCCGGCCGCATCCTGCTCGACGGCCAGGATCTGCGCGGCATCCCGCCATACCGGCGGCCGGTCAACATGATGTTCCAGTCCTACGCGCTGTTCCCGCATATGACGGTCGAGAACAACATCGCCTTCGGCCTCAAGCAGGACGGCATGCCGAAGCCCGAGATCGCGGCGCGCGTTGGAGAGATGCTGAAGCTGGTCAAGCTCGAGCAGTTCGCCAAGCGAAAGCCGCACCAATTGTCCGGCGGCCAGCGCCAGCGCGTCGCGCTTGCCCGCTCGGTCGCCAAGCGGCCGAAGGTCCTGCTGCTCGACGAGCCGTTGGGTGCGCTGGACAAGAAGCTGCGCGAGGAAACACAATTCGAGCTGATGGACCTGCAGCAGTCACTCGGCCTCACCTTCGTCGTCGTCACCCACGACCAGGAAGAGGCGATGACCATGGCCGACCGTATCGCCATCATCGACAAGGGCGAGGTAATGCAAGTGGCGACGCCGGCGGAAGTCTACGAGGCGCCGGGCTCCCGTTTCGTCGCCGGCTTCGTTGGCAACGTCAACATGTTCGAAGGCAAGATTGCGCATGGCGAGGCCGGCGCGGCAAGCATCGATGCGGGCAACGGCATCACCATTCGGACGGAGAATGCCGGCGATGCGGCCACCGGCGCGGCCGTCGCCTTCGCCATCAGGCCGGAGAAGATCAAGATATCGTCGACGAGACCGGCCGGTGCCGTCAACGCCATCGAGGGCGAGGTCTACGATATCGCCTACCTCGGCGACATGACCGTCTATCACGTCAGACTGGATGACGGCCACGTGGTGCGGGCGAGCACGATGAACGCCGCTCGCGTCACCGAGGATCCGCTGAACTGGAACGACCGTGCCTGGGTGTCGTTCCGGCCGGACGCCGGCGTCGTGCTGACGCGATAGGGGGCGGCCATGTCGAACGCCGCTGTCACCGCCGCAGCAAGCTCTCGGGCCGCCGATGCGGGCAAATCCGCCCTGGCCAGACTGGGAGAGGCCGTCGTTGGCCGCCTTGTTGTCATCATCCCCTATCTGTGGCTGGTCTTCTTCTTCCTGATACCGTTCATCATCGTCTTCAAGATTTCGCTGTCGCAGACGGCAATCGCGATGCCGCCCTACACGCCGGTGCTCGGCTTGGGCGATGGGCTTTCCGGTTTTTTCGCTCAGCTGAAACAGCTCAGCATCGACAACTACGTGTGGCTGACGCAAGATGCGCTCTACGTCAACGCCTACGTGACGAGCGTCATCGTCGCCGCCATTTCGACGGTGCTGACATTGCTTGTCGGCTACCCGATCGCCTATGGCATGGCGCGCGCGCCGGCGATGCTGCGCCCGACTTTGCTGATGCTGGTGATCCTGCCGTTCTGGACCTCGTTCCTGATCCGCGTCTACGCCTGGATCGGCATCCTCAAGCCCGAGGGGCTGCTCAACCAGCTGCTGCTCGCCACCGGCGTCATCGGCCAGCCGCTGATCATCCTCAACACCTATACGGCAATCTTCATCGGCATCGTCTATTCCTATCTGCCGTTCATGGTGCTGCCGCTTTACTCCGCTCTCGAGAAAATGGATTATTCGCTGATCGAGGCGGCCAAGGATCTCGGTTGCCCGCCGACCAGCGCCTTCTGGAAGATCACCTTTCCGCTGTCGCTGCCCGGCGTCATCGCCGGTTGCCTTCTGGTGTTCATTCCGGCGGTCGGCGAGTTCGTCATTCCCGACCTGCTCGGCGGCTCGCAGACGCTGATGATCGGCAAGACGCTGTGGAACGAGTTCTTCGCCAATCGCGACTGGCCGGTGTCGTCGGCCGTCGCCGTCATCCTGCTGTTGCTGCTGATCGTGCCGATCATGCTCTTCCAGCGGGCTCAGGCCCGCGCCCAGGAGCAGGACAAATGAACCCGACCTGGAGCCGCTTCAACATCACCTCGATCGTGCTCGGTTTTGCCTTTCTTTACCTGCCGATCGTCCTGCTCGTCGTCTTCTCCTTCAACGAGTCGAAATTGGTCACCGTCTGGGGCGGCTTCTCGACCAAATGGTACGTCTCGCTGTTCCACAACCAGGGCCTCATGGACGCCACCTGGGTAACGGCCCGCGTCGCCGTCATCTCGGCGACCGTGGCGACCGTGCTCGGCACGCTGGCGGCCCTCGCCTTGACGCGCTACACGCGCTTCAAGGGCCGGATGCTGTTTTCCGGCATGGTCTTTGCGCCGTTGGTCATGCCGGAAGTCATCACCGGCCTGTCGCTGCTGCTGCTCTTCGTCGCCGTCGGTCTCGACCGCGGCTTTCTCACCGTCACGCTTGCCCACATCACCCTGACCATGTGCTTCGTCGCGGTCGTCGTGCAGTCGCGCCTGATCACGTTCGACCGCTCGCTGGAAGAGGCCGCGATGGATCTTGGCGCGCCGCCGGTGAAGACATTCTTCCAGATCACGCTGCCGGTCATCATGCCGGCGATCGTGTCTGGCTGGATGCTGGCGTTCACATTGTCGCTCGACGATCTGGTCATCGCCAGCTTCACCTCAGGGCCCGGCGCCACCACGCTGCCGATGAAGATCTACAGCCAGGTTCGCCTCGGTGTGACGCCGGAGATCAACGCCGCCTGCACCATCCTGATCGCGGTCGTGGCGGTCGGCGTCATCATCGCTTCGCTCGCCAACAAGCGGCGCGAGGTGCAGCGCCAGCGGGATGAGCAGGCCGCGCAGCGTGGGTGACGAAAGGGGGCGGTAATACCCTCGTTGCTACTCTCCGGAAACCCCGCGGCTTATCGGCGAAATGAACGGCGTGCTCCACGTTCCGCCGACGAAGAACGAAGACTGGTTGGGACCCTGGTTATTTGTCTGCGTGGCTGGCTGGTCCGCCTGAATGATGCCGCCGGACAGCGCCAGCCCGCGCCCGGCATAGGAGGCGATGCCGGAAAGCCAGATCTTGTACTTCGCCGAATTCGCTTCGGCCTTGTCGATTTTCGCCACACCGTTCGAAATGCTTGCCTTGAGTTCGGCCCCGTCGATCGGCAGCGTTCCGTCGGAGACATCGGCGAGCGCGAAGAACCCGCCCTGTTCGTTGTGTTTGAGAAACGCCGGCAAATTGAACCGGCTCAACGCGCCCTGGCCGAATTTCGCCGAAACCGAGCCGTCGGCGTTCTCGAAAATGGAATCCCAGGTTCTGCCTGGCCCCTTCAGGATGACCGATACGGTTCCCGTGCCGATCGGCACCAGTCGCGACATTCCGGCTGCGGTGCCAAAAGCCCCACCATCGATGTCGGAGGCGAGCAGCCTGATCTCGACCTGCGTGCCTCCCGGCTTGCGGTCGAACCGAAGACTGCTCTGGATGTTGCCGCCAAAGGCCGATGCATCGGAAATATCGAAGACGGCAAGACCGTTCTTGACCTGGGCGGCGGCGGCGACGTCGGCAAGCTGGATGGCGCCTGCGGTGGCCTGCGCTGCCGACAGTCTGAGATCGAGATCGATCCGGTCGGCGACGCTTATGTCGACTTCGCCTGGGCCGGCGCCGTCCGTAGGCGCCAGGGGTGTGAAGGCGGAGAGAAACGACCGCAAGTCGAGCGTCTCGAAGGCGAGCGTACCGGCGATCACCGGCCGCGCCTCGCCAAAGGAGAAGTCCAGCGCACCCATTCCCGGATTGTCGTCCAGAGCGATCTCGGTGTTTTCGAATTTAATGCGGCCGGAGGTCGCCGTGACCTTGCTGGAAACGGAAACCGAGCCGATTGCCGCGCCCGGCGCGATGCCGGCCCGCGACCATTCGAGCACGCGCCTGAGCGAGGGTGCGGCAAATTTCGCCTTGCCGTCGAAATAGGCATTCTCGGACATGCTGGCCACGCCGTCGAAGGAAAAACTGGCGGGCGCCGCCTTGAAGGAAAGCGTCATCGGCGCCGCACCGCCCCCAAACAGCACCAGCGGGTTCGACGATGCGGCATCCACGGCGACGCTTTCGCCACGCCAGATCCCGGTCGCCGACAGCGTCGCATTGCTGTTCATGGCGGCCCAGTTCGCCTGTCCGCTCAGGCTGCTCAGTATCTCAGCGTCCTTACCATCGACAGATGTCACCACGCGGCCGTTCCTGAACTCTACTGTGCCGAACGGATCAGCCGGCAGCTTGCCCAGGTCCGGCTTGGCTGGATTGGCGCTGACCACGGCGCGGGCGATGTCGATGGAACGGGTGATGCGCCCGCCTGAAGGCAGGGCGGGCAGGAAAAGCCCATGTGCTGCGCGTTGAACCCTGATCGTCGGCCGGACCAGCCGCGCCGTCGAGAACACCACATCGCCGCGCAACGCCGCCATGGCCGAGAGATTGACCTCGACCCGTTCGGCCTCGATCACAGGCGGCGCGTCGCCCTCTGTCCATTGCGAAAGCGTCACGTCGGTCAGGATGGCCCGGAAATTCGGCCACACCTCGATCCGCGGGGCGCCGTCGATGGTGACCCTGAAACCGCTCCACGCACTCATTTCCCAGGCGATGCGGTCGCGCACGATGCGGGTCGAGGCGACGAGCGGCAGGGCGGCAACGGCCAGCGCGATGACGAGCACGGCAACGCCGATCGCCCATATTCCGCGCCGGATCAAAGGTGATGACATGTCGCCCGTATGCTTCCGTTCCGACCAAATCGCCCGACGGGTGTAACCCCAGTCGTCACTACGACTTAGGGCTGACGCATTTCAAGTCTTTATGGCCCGGCGATGGCATTTGCGCACATCCGCGTCGCTCGGCCGAACAAAATCTTGCTCTGTTGCGCCGCGATATGCATAAGCGATCCGAATGCATGTCGCCAAAATGCGCAACCTCTTGGGATAACGACATACATAAAAACAAAGTCTAAAGCGCGTCGCATGAACTCTTCAAACGTGACGTGCTTTTAGGAGGAACGATCATGGCTGGCGACGCACCGCTCTGGGCACCTGCGAAAGACCAGGTCGACGCCGCGCCGATGACTGCCTTCATGCAGGCCGCCGCGGCCGGAACCGGCAAGGATTTCTCCTCCTACGCGGATCTACATCGTTGGTCGATCGACGATCGCGAGGCATTTTGGAGCCTGGTCTGGGACTTTTGCGGGATCGTGGGCGACAAGGGCGCCAGTAGCGGCGAGCGCGTGCTTGTCGATGGCGAAAAAATGCCGGGCGCCGCGTTTTTTCCCGACGCGAAGCTGAACTTCGCCGAGAACCTGTTGAAGAAAACCGGGCTCGGTGATGCCATCGTCTTTCGCGGCGAGGACAAGGTCGAGCGCCGGCTTTCCTGGAACGAGCTGCATGCGCTGACCTCGCGGCTGCAGCAGCTCTTCCTGTCGCTTGGGGTGAAAAAGGGCGACCGTATCGCCGCCATGATGCCCAACATGCCGGAAACCGTTGCGGCAATGCTGGCGACAGCCTCGATCGGCGCCGTCTGGTCGTCCTGCTCTCCCGATTTCGGCGAACAGGGCGTGCTGGACCGGTTCGGCCAGATCGAGCCTGTCGTCTTCATCGTGCCCGACGGCTACTGGTACAATGGCAAGGCGATCGAGGTCGCCGACAAGATCGCGGCCGTTGCGGCAAAGCTCGTCACCGTCCACAAGATCCTGATCGTCGACTATCTCGGCACGTCGACCGATCTGGCGGCGACCATCGAGAAGGCGACTGCGCTGGACGAGGCGCTCTCATCCTTTGCCGCCAAGCCGGTCACCTTCGAACGGTTGCCGTTCGCGCATCCGCTCTACATCCTGTTTTCTTCCGGAACGACCGGCATTCCCAAATGCATCGTCCATTCGGCCGGCGGAACGCTGATCCAGCATGTCAAGGAAGAACGGCTCCACGCCGGCCTGCTCGACGGCGACCGCTTCTTTTATTTCACCACTTGCGGCTGGATGATGTGGAACTGGCTGGTGTCCGGCCTGGCGTCGGGCGCAACCCTTCTGCTTTATGACGGGTCGCCCTTCTATCCCGACGGCAACGTACTGTTCGACTTCGCCGACGCCGAGAAGATGACCTATTTCGGCACCTCGGCCAAGTTCATCGATTCCGTCCGCAAGGCCGGCCTCAGACCGATCAAAACGCATGATCTTTCGAGCGTGCGCACGATCTCCTCAACCGGTTCGCCTCTGTCGCCCGAGGACTTCCGCTTCGTCTATGACGGCATCAAGAAGGACGTGCATCTCGCCTCGATTTCCGGCGGCACCGACATCGTCTCCTGCTTCGTGCTCGGCGTGCCGACCGAACCGGTATGGACCGGAGAGATACAGGGGCCTGGCCTCGGCCTCGCCGTCGATGTCTGGGACGACGACGGCCACCCGCTCAGGCAGGAAAAGGGTGAGCTCGTCTGCACCAAGGCGTTTCCCGCGATGCCGATCGGCTTCTGGAACGATCCCGAAGGCAAGAAATACCACGCGGCCTATTTCGAGCGCTTTGACAATGTCTGGTGCCACGGGGACTTCGCCGAATGGACCGCTCATGGCGGCCTGATCATCCATGGCCGCTCCGACGCGACGCTCAACCCGGGCGGGGTGCGGATCGGCACGGCGGAGATCTACAACCAGGTCGAGCAGATGCCGGAAATCTTGGAAGCACTGTGCATCGGCCAGGATTTCGACAACGACGTGCGGGTTGTGCTGTTCGTGCGGCTGGCTGAGGGGACGCAACTCGACGCGGAGCTGGAAAAACGCATCCGCGCGAAAATCCGCAGCGGCGCGAGCCCCCGCCACGTGCCGGCTAAAATCGTCGCCGTCGCCGACATTCCACGCACCAAATCGGGCAAGATCACCGAGCTTGCGGTGCGCGACATGGTGCATGGCCGCGCTGTCAAGAACAAGGAGGCGCTGGCCAATCCCGAAGCGCTCGAGCTGTTCCGCGACCTGCCGGAACTAGCCGACTGAGCAAACAGGCCGGCGGTGCAATGCGACTTAATAGGCCCGGCCGAGCATGGTTAACGAAATATCTCGCTCGAATTTACCTAGAATTCATGAGTGGTACACATCGGTAAATTTTTCGCGGCGCCGGTAAGGTTTTGTTAAGGGCCGGCATCGAAAATCGTGCGTAACTTGAGGGAGAAATCCCGTTCCTCTAAATCCCCAGAGGATCTGAATTCGCTCAAGCCCCCGTTGTGACAGCAATCCAATCATTCAAGGCGTCCTGTGGACGCCTTTTTTCTTTTGGAGCATCGACCCAAAAGTGGGCACCGGTTTTGGGAAATCCGATGCTCAAACAAAAAAGATAGAGCATCGACACGGACGACTGAAAGTCCGCCGTTCTAATCCGCGAGCACGCGGGTTGACGGGAAAGCGACTTCGACCAGGGTGCCCTCGCCGGGCGTCGAGTTGATGGTGAACCGGGCCCGGTTCGCCTCGACCATGGCCTTGGTCAGCGGCAGCCCGAGACCGGTGCCGTCGCCGCGCCCGCGCTTCAGCGCGTTGATCTGCTTGAACGGCTTGAGCGCCTGCTCGATCTCGGACTGGCTCATGCCGATACCGGTGTCGCGCACGCGCATGACGACGTCGCCGGAGATCTCGTAAGCTGTCGATACGATCACCTGGCCGCCGGCCTGCGTGTAGCGAATGGCATTCGACAGGATGTTCAGTGCGATCTGGCGCACGCTGCGAAGATCGGCCACCACTTCCGGCAGCCGAGAGGCGAAGCTGGAGCGGATGATGACACGTTCGCGGTTGGCTTGCGGCTGCATCATCGCCACCGTCTCGGACAGCGTGTCGTTAAGCGACACCGCCTCATAGGCCATCTCCTGCTGGCCGGCCTCGATTTTCGAAATGTCGAGCAGATCGTTGACCAGGTCGAGCACATGATTACCCGACCGGTTGATGTCGCGCAGATAGTCGCGGTAACGGTCATTGGCGACCGGCCCGAATTTCTCGTCGACCATCAGCTCGGAAAACCCGATGATGGCATTGAGCGGCGTGCGGATCTCGTGGCTGATGCGGGCGAGGAAGTCGGTCTTTTGCGAGGAGGCGCGCTCGGCCACGGCGCGCGCCTGGGTCAGATCCTCTTCGGCCCGCTTCCATTGGGTGATGTCGCGCACCACCGCGCAGAAGCCGCTATCGTTGGGCAGGCTGCCGATGGTCATGAACAGCGGAATGAAGCGCCCCTGCGCCTCGCGTCCAATCACCTCGCGGCCGTCGTTGAGCACGCTCGCCACGCCGGGCTCGGACAATCCGTCGAGATAGTCTCGCGCGGCGCGCTGGCTTTCGATCGCGAACAGCGAGACGAAGGGCTTGCCGGTCACCTCGTCGCTGTCGAAACCGAACAGCGCTTCGGCCGGGCGGCTGATCGAGCGGATCGTTCCGTCTCGGCTGATCAGCACGACGCCGTCGGTCGCGGTGTCGATGATGGTGCGCATCTCGGCGATGCGTGCCTTGAGCTCGGAAGTGTCCGGCTGCGTCTGGTCGTCGGCGGTACCATGCAGAATGGCTGCTGCCTCGTCGTCGCCGGAACGGCGGACGACCAGCATCAGCGCCTTGCCGCCACGCCACGGAACCGAACGCAGAATGGCCTCGATCGGGAACTCCTGACCATCATGCGTCTTCAACCGGAGCGCGTGATCGGTTCCGTCGGAGGCGCTGTCGTCGTAAGGATCGGCAAACAGCGCGCCGAGGCCACCGGCATCCTCCAGATCGTCGAGCGTGTCATAGCCGGTCAGGCTGAGGAATTCCTCATTCGCATAGTGGAGATCGTCGCCGGAATGGATGAGCAGGGGCACCGGCAGCTTGCCGAGGATCGAGGTGTCCGGAGCCTTGCTGCCATCTGCGGTCGAAAAAGCCGATGGCACGAACCCTTCGAGCTTGAGCGGCGGCACCTGCAGGCGCGGCCGCTCGATCGGCGCCGGCTCTACGTCGCCGACATCGCCGATGGGATCGGTTGACGAACGGGTTTCGTCGTCATCGGACGGCGCCCAATCCTCGCTGTCTTCTGCGTCACGGAAATCGGCAGCCGTCATGCTGTCGTCGTCTTCGGCGGCGGTCGATCGACTGCCCGTGTCTGTGGGTTCGACTAACTCTTGCGCCGCCTTGTCCGGCTCCGAAACCGGCGCACCGTCGCTATTGTCGGCGACATAGTCCCGGTCGGCGTAGTCGAGCAGCGAGCCTGAGATGCCGGACACGGTTGCTTCCGGCTGCTCGCCGTCGAGCCTCGCGACATCCTTCTCGTCTTCGACATCGGTTTCGGACGGTTCCGCCGCAGCCGGTTCCGCAGACATTGCAGCATCGGGCTGTTCGGTCGGGGGATTGTCCTTCTTGAGCCGCTCGCCGATCTCACGGAATGCACTGCGTTCCAGCGTCGACAGGCCTTTGTCGTTGGCCGGCTGCCTGTGCTCAGCCAACCGGATCACCTTGTCGGCAAAGCGCCGCTCCGGCTTCGGCACGATGGTCAGCGCCGGCACCTCGCCCTGGAACGGGTCGGTTTCGTCAGGCGTTTCGGCTACTTCCGGCTCGACGGCTGCGGGAGCCTCGGCATTAGGGACAAGCGCCATACCGATCGCTTCCGGATCGACCACTGCATCGCCGGTGCGGGCAACGCCGAAGCCGCGAAAACCTTCGAAGGCACGGCTTCGGCCGTAGACAGGCAGCGCCGCCAGGTCGACGGGAATCTTGAAATCGGTGCCGGCAACCGGCCACAGCACCGAGCGGCCGGACCAGGTGTCGCGTCGGTCGAGCAGGTCGGCGATCTCGCCGGACGCATCGAGGTCGAAGGTGGCCGCGACGTCCCTGAAACACCGGCCGATCACATCGGCGGCAGGCTTGCCGACGAGTTCTGCGAATTCCGGCGACAGCGCACTGAACCTGCCTTCGGCGTCGGTGCGCCAGACGAAACGCAGGGGCGGCGCCGCGCGGTCGATCGAGGGGACGGCACGCTCAGTCGGGGAGGCGGCCCCGATGGCATCCTGTGCGGAACTTTCCGCCGAAGCATCCGCCTCGACATGTCCGGACGTATCCGGTCCCGGCTTTTGCCCCTCATCCTCGCTGGCGCTGAAATACCAATGGTCATGCTGTGGAGGCATTCCGCCGGCCGCTTCCGGACCCCGCTCGGTCGAATCGGGTCGCGTCGAATCGGGCCCGGTCGAAACGGAAACGTCGTGCTCCGCCGACACCGAAGTGTCTTCGCCGGCTGACGGGACTGTCTGTGCTGCCGCATCCAACTTCGCGACTGTTGCGGGCGGTTTGTCCTGTTCTGCTTTTGGCGGGACTGCGGCATCGGCCGCCGCCGCACCGATTTCTCCTCCCGCGCTGCGCTCGCCAGCAGAGCCTGCTTCGGAGTCAAGCCGGTTCTCGTCGATCACCACCAGCAGGTGCCGCTCGTCCGTCAGCCGGGCGAGGCCGGCCGGATAAGAAGTGGTGCCGCCTGGAACGAGGCGTTTGACGATGCGGTCGTTCTCGTTCGCCACATCGGTCACAAGCGCTGCCAGCGTTTCGGGCAAGATGCCGAGCGCCGAAAAACCGTCGGAAGCGGCCTCGATGTTGCCCTTGGCATCGACGAAGGCGATGAAATGACCGTCTTCGGTAAAGCCGCTGATGGCCTGAGCAGCGATCTCGGCGCTGCGCGAGCCGGTCTGTGCCGCCGGCACCGCCAGCATGATCGCTTTTTCGCCGTCAGGCATTGTCACCGCGCTGGCCAGAAAGCCAACCGCGCGGCTGGTCAGGCCGGTTGCCAGCCGCACCGTGATGGCGCGGTCGCGGCCGATCTGTGGAAAACCGCTTGTCGCCATGATCTGGCGCCTGGCGATCAGCGGCAAGCCTGTCGAGGCGCCGATGGTGGCCTCGATGTCGGGGTAGCCGAACACCGCTGCCCCTGGTCCGTTGGCCCAGATCACCTGTTCGAGGTCTGCCGACAGAAGGGCGATCGCGTCGCCGGCGGCAAAGCGCTGGCGGACCGCTTCGAGCACGGCGACGTCGAGGAAGGAGTAGTTTTCGGACGGCATGCGCTTTGGGATCCTCACAGAGCGGCAGTTTGCGGTTAACGCTTTGTTAATAAAAGCCGACGGCGCGAAGGTCCACAAGCCATAGCGTGCAACCGCCGGAATCTCTGGGCTCGTGGTTAACGTTGGGAGTGAAATTGTATGGTGCGCTGCAACAAAGATATTGCAATGCACAAAATTTGCCTTTATATTGCCATCATACATGAACGAGACGGCTTTCTGTCGAAGCCGCTGCCGCTGCAAAGGATGGAATATGTCCAGGACCAAGACCGCTGAAAATGTCGAATTCCCTAGCTTCGACGCTTCCAAAGCCACCGACCAGATCCGCGCTTTCGCCGAAAAGGGCGTCGAGCAGTCGAAAGAGGCCTATGCCAAGCTGAAGACCGGCGCCGAAGAGACCCAGAAGGCTCTGGAGTCGACCTTTGAGACCGCCAAGACCGTTTCCAACGACCTGTCGCTCAAGACCATCGCCGCTCTGCGCGCCAATACCGAAGCCGGCTTTTCGCATTTCGAAGCGCTGATCGGCGCCAAGTCGCTGTCGGAGGTCGTTGAACTGCAGACCGCGTTCCTGCGTAAGCGCGTCGAGATGACCGTCGAGCAGGCAAAGGAATTCCAGTCCGTCGCCTCCAAGGCGGCCGAGGACGTCTCCAAGCCGATCAAGACCGCCTTCGAGAAGGCGATGAGCGAAATCAAGGCCGCCTAATATTTGCGCATATTTCGAAGATGCAACAAAAGGTCGCATTTCTTCGAACAGGATTATGTGAGATATAGTGGTCCTGCGAATACCCGGCGGGTGGAACCTCCTCCCTCTGCTCTCCGGGGTGACCAGCCAGCACCTCCTCCCGCTGGCTCGTAACAGGAAAAGGCCGGCACCTCCTCCCGCCGGCCTTTTTCTTGCCCGGCGAAATATGATGTCGATGCCGGAGCACTCTTTGCCGACAGCGCTGCGCGTCCTCTTGGACGCGCAAAGGACGCTGTAGAACTTTGGATTTCGCGCAAGATCCTTTCCGAAAATCGATTCTGATTTTGGGGCCATGCGCGGCCAAAAGCCTTGAATTAAACTCCGATAGCCCGTATTGACGCATCGCCGAACGACAGAGCGGGTCCCGGAGAATGAACGTTCCACCCGCTCCCGCTCAGGCAAACGTGCCGTTGTAGCTCAGATGGTTAGAGCGCCGGATTGTGGATCCGGAGGTCGCTGGTTCGATCCCAGCCAACGGTACCACTACCTTCCTCAATAAATTCAACCTGCTGGCGGATGGGGCAGGGGCCGCCACGCCTCGACGGAGCCATCGTCGGAAAATGGCGCTGACCCATTGCAGGGCATTCTACACAGCGGAATTACCGCCACGTACTTCGTTTGCATGTTTCGATTCCATTAGCTTGAGCGCATGGATTCGCCAGCCAGGCGACGACTCCCCAGTGCTCGCTGGTCAGGCCCAGCGGCCTCTAGCTGCCAGTCCCCCCACGCAACCAAGCCGCTGGGCCGTCCCGCCGGAGCGAAGCGCGTTGTCTCGCACATTAGCAACCTTCGGAACTGCCGGGCGCTATGCCGCGTTAATCTTCTGAATCGGAAGATAACTGTGCACAAAAAAGACTATAGAACGAACAGAGCCGACTATGCGATTGCCGCGAAGCATGGCGGAGCGACCGCTAATGGCGATGAGTTGCCGGCAAGAACAAAGAAATCGCTGTTGGTAAGGGATCGGCGATCCGCCAAATTGGCCGCTAATCCGTCGAAAAGCGCGCTAGACCCGAACCCGAAAACGCGCGGTTAGCGCGTCCGGCGCTGGCCTTCGTTCCCCGCCGCGCACTTCGGCACGGCGGGCGTCAGTCCGAAGAGTTCGTGTCAGTCGTAGACCTTCACAATCTTGCGGGTGGATGGGTCGACCAGGACGGTTCGGCCATCGATGACGACGTAGCGGTATTGAACGTCCGGCACCTCGTAAAGCTCGACTGTATCGGGCAGAGCTGTGCCGATGTTGAGCTCCACGCCGAGAAGGCTGATGGATGCCATCGGTTTCTTTTTCACGTATTCCCGAATCACAGTATCCTGCTCGGGTTGAATGATGACGTCCTGAGCGGCGGCGGCGCTGACCCCAACGAGAAGAACGATGCCCGCCGCGGCCGAGGAAAGTTGCTTTCTCATATTACCTCCAAGCAAACTCCGCTATGGCGCTTCATTGCTGCCGCGACGGATTGCTTAGCTTGAACGGTGTGAAGCAATTCTTGTTCCACTGGCAGTGCGCGAATCCGCTTACACAAACGCGCGCCCGCTCAAGGCGGCAAGCCATCCTGACAGGTATTTCGGGAACGATTGTCGAGACAGGGCGGGCAGGCACCGGGGTAACATAATAGCAAAAAAAGCCAATCAACGGCTGCACTCGGATTGTGGATCCGGAGGTAGGCGGCCGCGCTGCCTATGTGTCAGCCGCTATCGTCGCCTGCAACCATTGTGTGATGGCATCGAAAGCGATCGGTTTGGTCGTGTCGACGTCAAACAGCGGTCCGCGCCGCAGCGGCTCGGCGCGCTTGGCCAGTTCTATCAGTTCGGGGATGTAGGCCGCTCCCGGATGGCCGGCGGGACGCTGGTCGAGCCGTGCGCGATAGCGCTCGGCAAGAACCTCGCCGGGAGCATGACACCAGATTTCGGCGGTCTGCTCGACGCCGGCCCTTCGCAGGTGATCCTCGAGCACCTGGCGCGGCTGGAAGCCGAACCAGGCGTCGACGACAAATATGGTGCCCGCCGGAGCCTCGCCGACGACCGACCAGATGGCTTGGTAACTGGCGCGGCCGAGCGTCCGGTTGAATTCGCGATCACCGCCGCCGAGCACTTCGAGGAACGGGTTCTTGATGGTATCGAGCGCGAGCAACGGCCAACCCATGCGCTCGGCGATACCGCACGAGACCGTGCTTTTGCCGCTGGCGGGGATGCCGTTGACGAGCACGGCGCGCCGGCTGGGCACGGCGCGCTTGGCGGGCACGGCACGCCGGCCGGGGTTGAGCCGGGCAGATGGCGAGGACACGGGCGCGACTGCCGCCTTCGTCGCGAGCGCTTGCAGACCGGCGCCGATGACGCCTGCGTCGTCGCCCAGTTGCGCCGGTTCCACCGGGCATTGGTACCACGGGGCCAAGGCGGGAGCCCTGGCAAGCGCCCGGTGGGCCGCCAGGCCAAGTCCGCCGCCGAGCAGCACCAGGTCGGGGGCGAACATGGCGACGGTCGTATCGATTGCCGCACGCAGCGGCCCGGCCCAGGCTTCCAGTATGCCGCGCGCCAGCGCGTCGCCGCCCGCATCGCGGGCGAAAAGCTGATCGACCGAAACATCCGGACCGAGGCCTGCCCGTGCGATGTGACGGCCAAGCGCCGTGCCTGAGCTGGTGGTTTCAACGCAGCCGCGCCGGCCGCAGACGCACGCTTCGCCTGACATGTCGACGGCGATGTGGCCGAGCTGCCCCGCCGTCCCCTTGCCGCGGACGATCCGCCGGTCTTGGACCACGGCACCGCCAATGCCGGTCCCGATCGTGAACATGACGATGCTTTCATGGCCTCTAGCGGCACCGAGAGCCATTTCCGCAATCAGTGCCATGTTGCAATCATTGTCGATCGCGACGGGCTTGCCCGCCAGGCTTTCCAGTCGTTGCGCCAGGGAGATCGAGGCGAGGTTGACATAGCCTCCGGACAAGACCGCGCCAAGCTGCGCATCGACGCGTCCGGGGACGCCGATGCCGACGGCCGCAACTTCGGGGAAGTCGAGCCGGCGCACCATTTCGCCAATCCGGGACAGCACAAGCTCCGGGTCCGGCGCGCTTTTCTCGGAAATTCGGTCGAGGATTTCGCCCGTGCCGGAAATACGGGCGGCGCGCAGATTGGTGCCGCCGATATCGATTCCTATGGCCATCGAACTAGAGCCTGTTCCATTTCGACTAAACCGAAATGGGGCTCTATCTTGCTGTTTGACCATGATCTTCTCCGAAAACCGGTCCCCACTCTTCGAGATCATGGCTAGAGGCATGACGTCCCGTGCGTGCCTGGTGTGAACGCCGGATAGCTACAGCGCCGCGCATCCTGGTGCGCAAAGGACGCTGTAGTATTTTGATTTGCGCATGATCCATTCCGAAAATCGATTACGATTTTTGTTTTCGCTGACCTTCGGTTCGGGGTGGTGCGCTAAGCGGCTTTCTGCCTGTAGTTTCCGATCACCGCCTGAAGCTCGCGCAATCTCGACACTGCGATGGTCTTAAGCCTTTCCCGCTGAATGTCACGGTCAAGCGAGATGCAGTCCTTCCACAGCGACCGGCCGGCGATGACGCCTGACGCGCCGTTCCTCATCGCGATCTCGACCTGGCCCAGGAAGGTTGCATGGTTGACGCCGGCGGAGAGGACCGCCCATGGCACCTCGCCAGCCATGCTGCTGATCCTGGCGCAGGCTTCCGGCGTTCCGGGATAAGGAAGCTTGAGCACCTTTGCCCCGCATTCCAGCGAAATCCGGGTCCCCTCTTCGACAAGCCAGGGGATCTTGGCTGTATAGTCTTCAGGGCTTTCCCCTTCGACCTGATAGGTCAGGAACTCGACGACGAGCAGGAGGTCCTCTTGCGCGAAGTCGGCGATGCATTGGCGCAAAATGGCGACATTGTGCTCATTCGCCTCAGGCCTGTCGGCCCTGAGATAGATCATGATCTTACCGCCGGTGCCGCCGAGCTCGCGGACGCGGCGCGCGCCGATGCCTGGAACGAGGCGCGAGAGGCGGTAGCCGGCGGGCGAGACGTCGAAGCCCGAGGCATCGAGGCCGATGAGCAAAGCCGTATCGCGGTTCAGCACCCCTTCATCGACAACCCGCGGCACTGCGCAGAGCGGGTCGAGCAGCACGCAGGACGCCCGGCTGGCGAGGTATCGCGTGATGTCCGACTTGGTGTCGCCGAGCATGTCGTTGGTGATCTTGGCCTGTTCTGCAGGGTCCGCCGCAAGCAAGGTCCGCATGCCGCCGCGCTGGTCACAGGCGATGGCCATGATGGCCCCGTCTTGGCCGCATATCTGCTGGTAGCCGCGCAACTCTGCGGTCGTCATCTTTGTCATGGTCTTCTGTCCGATGTTGGCGCCATTCACCAGGCGCAGATCCGGGGAACAAGAAAGGTTCAGTTTTTACCTGCCCGTCGGCAGGAGGTTTGCCGCTTTGATGCGCTATCGAACCGAGAAATTTGGCCTTAGCCCGCAATTCGTCGTGGAAACGAGCCCACGTTGCGAGTCAGCCGAATTTGCGCGATAACTCCCATCGGTTGCTGGGTCTGTAACACATTGCTGAAAGGAATTGCAACTGCCTGTCCCTCCCGCACAAGATGCAGCCGCATCGCGGACGATGCTGCATACGGTCGCCAAACTGCACTATGAGGCTGAGATGTCGCAGGTCGATATCGCGCGGCGGCTTGGTGTCTCAACCGCGACCATATCGCGCCTCCTGCAGCGGGCGAGAGCAGAGGGCATCGTGAGGATCGAGGTTCTCGACCTTGCAACCCCCGAAGGCATCACCACGCAACTGATCGAAGGACTCGGACTTCGCGACGCGGCGGTCATCGAAACGCCGGCAGCCGGTGCGCTGACGGCCCTCGCTGCGCCGCTCGGCGCCTTGCTCAAGCAAGCGGAACTGACGGCCGGCTCGGTGGTCGCCATTGGCTGGGGGCGAGCCATTCGCGAGGTGATCCAGGCAGGCCTGCCGCGCATTCCCGGCGTTCTGACCGTCGCTGCCACGGGCGGCATGCAGCAGCAGGCGCCGCATTTTCAGATCAACGAGTTTGTCCGGCTCGCCGCCGAAGAATTTGGCGGGACGCCGCATTTTATCCATGCGCCCTATCTGCCGTCCTCCGAATTGCGTGAGGTCTTCCTCGGCGATGCGACCATCCGCGACAGCGTCGCGCTTTGGGACCGGACCGATGTTGCGATCGTCGGTATCGGCCTCCCCCATGCCATCAATCCGCCTGAGGCGAGCGCGGCCACGCTGAGCGAACAGGCCCTGTTTCATGCGGCTGGAGACGTCATTCGCCATTATTTCGACGCCGAAGGTAAGCTTATCCCGTGGGAAGGGGAGAGCCGGATGATCGCGATGTCGCCGGCCCAGCTTCGAGCCGTCCCCCTGGTGATCGGCGTTGCCGCCTCGCCGGAGAAGGCGACGGCCATCATCGGTGCCGTCCGCGCCAGGCTGATCAACGCTCTGGTAACGGACACGAAGACGGCCCAAGCCATCCTCGAGGCCCTCTTGCCCCGATAGTTGCGGTCACACCGATGCGTGACCTCGGCACACCTGATCGATCCAAACTGAGTGACACCAAACGCGGCTCGCGAGCCCGCCGCGAAATCACCAGTTGTGTCGCCAAAGAGTTGGGGCAATAGTCTGCGTGAGGGCCCGGCCGGGCAGACAGATGGTGACCGGTTTGAAAGCGTTTCGATCCCGGAAAACCCACTTGCAATTTCTTTCAGCAAAGTGTTACAACCTTGCGGCTAGGCACGCATGCGCGTCGAGCGGCGCTGTTCCCTGCATCTTGCGGAGGCCAAGAACGGGACTGCGCATCGGGCCTGTCGGTTTCGACTGGCTGATCTAACGACTGGGGGGCGCTCGGGAGGAAAGCTGCCCATAACAGCAAGCAGGCGAACCTGTCTCTCGCCGCCAGCACTTCACATAGCCGGAACGAATTGACAGCCATTCCAATGTCGATCGCAACGGCAAATCTGCTCACACATGAGGAGGATGTTAATGAAGAAGATTGTTGCCGCCCTGGCGGCTCTCGCCATCTGCGCAACGGCGCTGATCACGCCCGCTTTGGCGCAGGACAAGAAGTTCACCGTTGCGCTCGTTCCGGGTCTCACCACCGACGGCTTCTACATCACCATGCGCAAGGGAGCCCAGGCGGCAGCCGATGCCCTTGGTGTGACCCTGGTTTTCCAGGGCGCCCCGGATTTCAATCCGGTAACGCAAGTCCCCGTGCTTGACGCGGTCATCGCCAAGAAGCCCGACGCGATCCTGATCGCGCCGACCGACAAGGTGCAATTGGTCGAGCCGCTGCGCAAGGCCAATGATGCCGGCATTCCGGTGATCACTGTGGACACTTTCATTGGCAGCGGCGTCTACCAGACCGGCGCCGGCGAGGCGGATTTCCCACTGTCCTATATTGCCTCGGACAACATTCTGGGCGGCGAGATCGCCGCGCGGGCATTGGCCAAGGCCATAGGCGACAAGGGCAAGGTTTACGTTTCGAACGTCAAACCTGGCATTTCGACCACCGACCAGCGTGAAGAGGGTTTCAAGAAGGAGATGGCGGCCAACCATCCCGGCATCACCGTGCTCGAGACCCAGTTCAACGACAACGACGCCAACAAGGCCGCCTCGCAGCTGCAGGCTGTGTTCGCGCGCAATCCCGATCTCGTTGGCGTGTTCGGTGCAAATCTGTTCTCGGCGCTCGGCGCGGCCAATGGCGTCCAGCAGGCCGGGCAGACCGGCACCGTCAAGGTCGTGGCGTTCGACGCGCCGACCAGCATTGTCGACAATATCAATACTGGCCTTGTCGACGTAGCGATTGCTCAGCATCCCGCGGAGATCGGCTATTTCGGCGTCGTGTCGGCCTATGCCCATCTGACCGGCCAGTCGATCCCGGTTGCGATCGGCACCGGCTTTACGATCATGGACAAGGCCAACATCGCCGACCCCAACATCTCGAAGTACCTCTATTCCGAATAAGTCCAGCCAGTCTCCTTCCGGCCTGCCGGAAGGAGACCTGCGCCGGGTCCATTTGACCCTGTTTGACAGAGGCCGCGCTGCGGATCGGAACCATTCATGACTTCAACATCACCAACCGAAACGCATGTCGCTCCTCAGGCGGATCACGGTGACCCGGCCAGGAGCTGGCTCGCACGCATCGCCGAGGGACGCGCCTGGCTGTTCCTCGCCGGCCTGATCATCTGTTTCGAGGTTTGGTCGAGGCTCTCCTTTGGCGCGACCTTCGTGCTCAATCCGTTCAACGTGCAGTCCATTGCGATATTTGCCGTGGCGCCGTTGCTGCTGGCGACCGGGCAGACCTTCGTCATCATTTCGGGAGGCATCGACCTCTCCTTGGGCTTCATCATGGGTCTCGCGGCGGTCGTCGCGGCCCACGCCACGAATATGGCTGGCGTCGCCATGCCGGTGCCTCTGGCCATGATGTTGGGCATTCTGGCGGCCGTGCTTGTCGCCGGCGTGCCTGGCCTAATCAACGGCTTGCTGATCTCGCGCCTCAGAATTCCACCCTTCATCGGCACGCTTGGCATGTTCGGCGTTGCGCGCGGCGCTGCGTTCCTGCTGGCCGGCGGCACGACAGTGCCGGTCCAGAATTCCTGGTTCGCGCTGCTTGGCAACGGCAGGCTCTACGGTGTCCCCTATCTCGTCATCATCGCCGCCGTCTTCGTCGTCGTGATGCACTACATCCTGAGCCAGACCCGGTTCGGCCAGCACAACTACGCTATCGGCGCCAATGTGCAGGCGGCGCGTCGCGCCGGCATCGACATCAGGGGCCACATCCTACGCCTCTACGTGCTTTCGGCGATGTGCGCCGGCCTCGGGGGCGCGCTCTATGCAGCGCGCTTCACCGCGGGCGCCGCCCAGGCCGGCGAACCCTTGCTGCTCGACAGCGTCGCAGCCGTGGTGATCGGCGGCGCCAGCCTGTTCGGTGGCTCCGGCACCATCTTCGGGACGGTCGCCGGCGCCTTGGTGATCGCGGTCATTCAATACGGGCTGGTTTTCGTCAATGTCGAGCCGTTCTGGCAGTTCATCGCCGTCGGCCTCGTCATCATTATCTCCGTCCTTATCGACCAGGCGCAGCGCCGGTTCAGTGGAGCTCGCCAGGATGAATAGTTCCGAACAAACCACCCCCCTTCTCGAAGTCCGACACCTTTCCAAGCATTTCGGTGCGGTGCAGGCGCTGAACGATTTCTCCATGGCCGTGCGGCCGGGCGAAGTGGTGGCACTGGCGGGCGACAACGGCGCCGGCAAGACGACGCTGATCAAGGCGATATCGGGCGTCTTTCAGCCGACCGGCGGTGAAATTCTGCTGAGAGGGCAGCCGGTGACGTTCGCGACGCCGCAGGAGGCGCGCGAAAAAGGCATCGAGACCATTTACCAGGATCTCGCTCTCGCCGACAATTTGTCCATCGGCGCCAATATCTTCCTCGGCCGGGAACCCATGCGCAAGGCCTTCGGTTTCTTGCCGGTGCTCGACCGCAAGGCCATGGCCGTCGCCGCCAAGCAGACCATGGGACGGCTGGATTTCCATGTCAGCCGGCTCGACGCCCCGGTCAGCAATTTCTCCGGCGGTCAACGCCAGGCCGTCGCCATCGGCCGGGCCGTCTATTGGGACGCGCAGATCCTGATCATGGACGAACCGACCGCAGCTCTTGGCGTCCCGGAGCAGCGCAAGGTCATTTCGCTCATCCACCAACTCAAGGCGCAAGGGCGGGGCGTGATCTTCATCTCGCACAATCTGCAGGATATTTTCGCCGTTTCCGACCGCATCGTCGTGCTGCGCCGCGGCGTTCAGACTGGCGAGCGCAAGATCTCGGAAACCAATCATGACGAAGTCGTCAAGCTCATGGTTGGCGGATAAGCCGAACTTTTCGATTATTGAAACAGCTCACTTGCCGAGGGACTCAGCTTCCTGGGCCGCCAGCAGGCAACTCTTTGGCGAGAAGCGACCCGCGGCAAGATCGCCGGCATAGGCTATCGCGCCTAGCTGCTCAGCACCTCGATGCGCTCGGTCGATTCCCGGTGAAGTATGCTCGCCCCGATGATGATGATACGCCATACAGATGCGCTCGGCGGAGCGGAAACAAGCAGGATGGCGAGCAGAGTCGACATTGCCTGAGGATGTCACTATATAGCGGCGGCTTTGGCTGCGTGCCCTAGGGGTGCGCAGCGAATGGCACCGCAAACGTGCCACGTATTGTGACACCAATTGTCATACAAATTGACTGGAATTCCGGAAAAAAGCAAGTAGAAACAATGGTGCGATCCGGGACATGATCCCAGCCAACGGTGCCAGTCTCCTCAAGAAAATAGAATCTCCTCAAGAATTAGAATGTGCTCCTTGAACCTTCGATTCACGTCAGCTCTGTGGAGCTTGGGCAAGATCGGCTTGCCGGACGACGACGACTCGGTTGGAATGGGATCGTGCATCTTTTCGGGGATACCGGCGTTTATGATTACCAACCGGCGCAGCCGCCAGGGAACAGCAGCATGAGCGAACACGCGATCGAGTTCTTGCAAGGGTGGATCGGCGAAAAGGTCCACTGCCAGCCCTCGCTGGACAGGATCGAGGAGCAGGCCGAGACCCTCGCCAGGGAATGCGCCGCCAAAGCGGCTGAAGCCGGCATACCGCTGGAGGATATCCAGGAAGAGGTCGGCGACATTCAGGAGCTTATAGCGTCGAAGCTGGAAGAGGCGGCTGAGGCCGACCAGGACGAAAAGAATTCGGACAAGCCTGCCGATTCGGACAAGCCTGCCGAGTGACATGCCGACCCGGCGAAAGGCATCTATTTACCAGGCTCAACCATTTCCACGTCCTGTGCGACGCATGACACGCCACAGTCCTACTTCCCCTGACTCGCCCCGAATTTGCCCTTGAGCCATGCCTTCGGCAGCGCCGGCACGAAATTGCCGTCGCGCCCGGTCATGTCGTCATTCGCGACCAGCGCATTGAGGATCGCTTCCTCCACACTTTCGATCACGGCGTCGAAGAACGGATCGATGTCGGTATCCGGGATAAAATCGGCGCTGGCGATGCGGCCTGACGGCGCCAGCGCCGCCTCGCGGTTGGCGGTCGAGAAGGCCAGGAAAATGTCGCCCGAGCTGTGATAGCCGAACCCGCCGGTTATGGCGACGCCGAGCGGCACCCGGCGCGCCAGCCGCTTCATCTGATGCGGCAGCAGCGGCGCATCGGTGGCGACGACCCCGATGATCGAACCTTTCTCGGCCCGCGGCGTGCTTTCGCGGATCGCCGGTTCTACGAGATCGGGCCCGGCACGCAGGCCGCGAATGGTGAAATTGCTCCGCTTGCCGAAATTCGCCTGCACCAACGCGCCGACCGTGTAGCGCCCGCCGTGCCATTCGACGAGGCGCGATGCCGTGCCGGAGCCCGCCTTGAAACCGAAGGCGATCATGCCGGTGCCGCCGCCGACGCTGCCTTCCTCGATCGATCCGCTGGTCGCGCCATCGAGCGCCGCGGCAACATGTTCGAACCTGAGATGGTGGCCGTTGATGTCGTTCAGGAAACCGTCATAGGTTTCGGCCGCCACCGGCAGGCCCCAGCCGCTGTCGAGCGCGGCCGGCAGCACGCGCTGCATCCAGCGCAGCGTTGCGTCGCGTGAAACGCCGCAGGAATGCGTGTTGGTGATGGTGATCGGGAAATTGAACGCACCTGTCTCCTCGATGATGTGCGAGCCGGTCAATTCGCCATTGCCGTTCTGGCTGAAGATGCCGGCAAAGACCGGCGTGGCGAGATCGGCGCGCGGTCTCGGCAGGATAGCGGTCACGCCGGTGCGCACCGGTCCCTTGCCGACCACCAGCGCACCTTCGCCCGAAATCAGCGTCGAATAACCGACCGCAACGCCAGCCACATCGGTGATGGCGTTGAACGGCCCGGGCGTCCCGTCAAAACTTATGCCGAAGGCTCGCGCCCGCAGCCTGCCGGAAGGCGTCGTCTGGTGATGATTGTCGGTCATGCGGGCTCAGAAATCATAGGTACTCAGAAACCATTGCACTCAGAACAGGGAGCCTTGATTGCCAGGCTCCTTGGCTTTGGCGACCGGCTTAGCAGTTGTTTTCGGCCGTGCGGCACCGCTGGTCGCAACCGCATCGGCAGTCCCGTCGGCAAACTCCAGCGAAAGTGCCATACCCGGCACCACTTCCGCAGCTTGCTTGATCACCGCGCCGTCGGCGTCTTTCACCAAGGCGAAGCCCCGCGCCAGCACCGCCTTGTGCGATAGCGTCGCCAGCAGCCGGTCGGCCTGGGTCAGTTTCCCGCGCAGGCGGTCGAGCCGTACGGAAATCACCCGGTCCTGTCGCCGCGACAGCGCCGCCAGCGCATCTGCCTGCAATTTCTGCCGTCTTGCGATCGGCGCCGGCGACAGCCGCGCCGCGGTTCGCGAAAACTGCGTTCGCCGCTCGCGCACGATGGCGAAGAACGCCGCTTGCGCGCGGGCGAGGTCGCGGCCGGCCAGCGTGCGGGCCTCGTTCATGCGTCGCGACAGGGTAGCCGGCGTAAGCCGCTGTGCCTGAAGCCGTGCTCGCTTGCGTTGGACGCTGACGGACAGCGCCCGGCCAAGCCGGCTCGTCGCCTCGTCGAAACGCCGGCGCGGCAGCGCCAGCAACTGGTCGGGCGAGGGCAGCGCCCTGGCGGCGGCACGGACCGCCTGGCGCTTGCGCTCGAAATTGCGCGATGCCACGGTCTTGAGCCGCGCACCAAGACCGGCAAGCGTCGCTTCGAGGTCGACTTTGACCGGCACGGCGATCTCAGCGGCACCCGTCGGTGTCGGCGCCCGCACATCCGCCGCCAGGTCGATCAGCGTCCAGTCTGTTTCATGGCCGACAGCGGAGATCACCGGAATGCGCGAGGCGGCGACGGCGCGGGCCAGCCCCTCGTCATTGAACCCCCAAAGGTCCTCCAGGCTGCCGCCGCCGCGCGCCACGATCAACAGGTCGGGGTGCGGAATAATGCCATCCTGCGCCAGTGCGTTGAAGCCCTTGACGGCGGCTGTCACTTCGGCGCCTGCCGTCTCGCCCTGCACCCGCACCGGCCAGACAAGCACGTGCAGTGGAAACCGGTCCTTGATCCGGTGGATGATGTCGCGAATGACGGAGCCTGTCGGCGAGGTGACGACGCCGATGACGCGCGGCATGAATGGCAGCAAGCGCTTGCGGCTGGCATCGAACAGGCCTTCGGCCTGCAGCCGGCGCTTGCGCTCGTCCAGCAGCGCCATCAGCGCTCCGGCGCCGGCCGGCTCCAGATTGTCGATGACGATCTGGTAGTTGGACTTTCCAGGATAGGTGGTGAGCCGGCCGGTGGCGATCACCTCCATGCCCTCTTCGGGGCGGAACTTCAGCCGGCTCATTGTGGTCTTCCAGACCACGGCGTCGAGCCGTGCGCGGTCGTCCTTCAGGCAGAAATAGGCATGGCCGGAGGAGTGCGGCCCGCGATAGCCTGATATTTCGCCACGCACCCGCACATTGCCGAAGACGTCCTCGACCGTGCGCTTCAGCGCGCCGGAAATCTCGCTCACCGTGTATTCGGTGGCGTTGGTGCGTGATTCGGATGCTGCGTCGCTCATTGGCCGATTGGGGGGCGGTTGTGCGTCCGCGTCAAGACGTGCTCGGTGCCGACCCAAATTGCGGGGTCTTTCACCAGCCCGGCAAGATCTGGTTCGGCTTGGTCCGCTTTATCTTCGAAAAAGCGAGTGCTGCGAAGTCGAAGCTCCCCGTCTCTTCGCCGAGCGGCACGGAAATATTATCGAGGCTTTCCGAAATGTGGCGGGCCAGCGCGTCGACGATCTCCGGCCGCGACGTCTGGCCGCGCATGATGCCGATGCGGCAATCGGGCAGCGCGCCGAACCCGTCGGCGTCGCCCAGAACCCGCATTCCGGGCCGCAGCGCACATTCCGGCAGCACCGAGATGGCCAGGCCGGAAAGCACCGCGGCGGTGATGACGGTTGCCGAGAAGCTGGTGAACAGGATGCGGTAGTCGCGGTTCTGCCGGTCGAGCACGTCGACGGCAGCCCGCCGCCAGATGCAGTTCGGCCGGCCGAAAGCCATCGGCAATGTGTCCTGCTCATGTGTCGCGTGGTTGGCCGAAGTGACCCACAGCAGCGGTTCGCGCCGCACCACTTCCGACTGGCCGTGCGCGTCATTATGCGTCACCAGCGCCAGATCGAGATTGCCGCGCTTGATATGCTCGACCAGCCCCGGCGTCGGCTCGCAGATGACGGTCAGCTCGACACGTGGATTGGAACGGGCGAAGCGGGCCATGATCTCGGGCAGGAAGCGATCGGCATAGTCGTCCGGCGTGCCGATGCGGATCGTGCCTTCGAGCCGCCGGTCGTCGAAGGCGGCCAGCGTTTCCCGATTGAGGAACAGCAGCCGTCTTGCATAGGAGAGCAGCCTGTCGCCGTCCTCGGTCAGCCTGTTGGTACGCCCGTCCTTTTCGAACAGCGGCTTGCCGATCCGCTCCTCCAGCCGGCGCATCTGCATGGACACCGCCGACTGAGTCCGATGCACCTCTTCTGCCGCGCGGGTAAAGCTGCCGGTGTCGACAATCGTGACGAAGGTCTGCAACTGATCGAGATCGAGTGGCGCTTTCATCGGTCCAATCCATCACTGCTGTTGATGCTAAAGATTAGAAACATTCGTTGGATTAATCAATCGAACGATGGCAAATTTACGATTGTCCACATCAAGGCAATGCATGTCGCCTAAAAGTGGTGACCGGGTTTAGGACGACGACATGCATCTTGTAAGTGAATCGGGACCGGAACGGCCGCTGTTGCCAGCGCCGATCACCTGTCTTCGTCCGTTAATGAAGGAGACTGACATGGCTACGTTTGACTTCGCCACCGAGACTTCGCGCATGACGTCGCGTCCGGCTATTGCGACGCGCGTGGTCAACACCATCTCCAACGTCTATCGCGCCTGGAAAAACCGCCGCGCCTTCTATCGTCTTGGTGAGATGTCGGACGCCGAACTTGCCGACATCGGCTTGACGCGCGCCGATCTCCACGTCGCAATCGAGGTGCCGTTCGGCCGCGATCCAACCGAGAGGCTTCGCATCATCGCGGCCGATCGCACAGACACGATAGAAGATATTGCCCGCAAGGTGGCCTGATCGCGTTGTTGCGTGCCCTTTCGCGTGCTTTGCGCGTCTAAAGGGCGCACGGCGCTAGGATTTTGCAGGCTCCCACTCCCTGCCGGTTCCCCCCGCCGGCCCGCCTGCACACTGCCCGGTTCTCACAAGGACCGGGCATTTTCTTTGGTCAACGCTGAAGATCAGATCTCGGCAGCCTCGTCGGGTTACCGCCGATCCATTCCTCGCTTGAACTGGTCGAAGATCGATTCAACGCTCTTCTGGTAATCGTCGCGCTGCTGCGCGCCCGTCTCGAACATCTTGCCGAACAAATCGTCGAACGGATTCCTTGGCCTGCCGCTCGGATTGGCCTGCGGCTGTGGCGCCGGGCGCTGCTGCGGCGCCTGACGTGGCTGCGGCTGAGACTGCTGCGGCTGTTGCGCCCCACCGCCGAACATATCCTGCAGCACCTTGCCGAGCGGATTGTCACCATAGGGACTGGGCGCCTGCTGCGGCTGGCTTTGCGGCTGCTGCGCACCGCCGCCGAACATATCCTGCAGCACCTTGCCGAGCGGATTGTCGCCGTAGGGACTGGGCGCCTGCTGCGGCTGGCTTTGCGGCTGCTGCGCGCCGCCGCCGAACATGTCCTGCAGCACCTTGCCGAGAGGGTTGTCCATCGGGCCGGGCCCCTGGCGCTGCTGTGGCGCTTGCGCGCCGCCGCCGGCCTGCCGCATCATCTGCTCGATAATCTCGCCGAGCGGATTGCTGCCACCGCCGAATCCGCCTGCTGCCTGCATCTGATTTGTGGTCTGCTTGAACAGTCCGCCCATCATCATCGAAGCCACGGCCGGCAGCATCTGCTGCAAAACCTGCTGGCTGATACCGCTCGCCTGCGCAGCCTGGCTGGCTACGGCGCGGGACAGCTCTTTCGAGCCGAACAGATGGCCAAGAATGCCGTTGCCTTCATCGACGCCCTGCGGCGAGAAAGCCCGGCTTGCGTCCTCGAAATATTTGGCGTGCTGGCCACTGGCCATTGCCGTCATGAATGCGCCGAGCCCGTAAGGATCGGACGTGTTGCGCTTGAGCCCCTGTGAAAAGGCCGGCAGCAGGGCCTCGACCGCCGATAGCGTTTGCTGCTGCGAAAGCCCGAACTGTTGGGCCAGGACCTGCATGCCGTTGCCGTTCTGAGCCTGCGCCAGAATGTCGAACAAGGAAGGCATTGTTTTTCTCCTCCGGGAAGATCCTCGCAGGAGAGCCTACCGCATCGGCCCGAAAATCGGAATCGATTTCGGAAAGCACCGATGCGTAGCTTAAAGTGAGTTAGAGCGTGCTTTGCGCGTCCAATAGGGCGCGGCCTTCAATTCGTCGGCCAAGCGGATAGCAAACGGTTAATACGCATACTCCATGAACACCGGCTCGATCGAGCCGCCCCAGCGCGTATGATAGGCGGACAGCAGCTCTTCGGCGCTTGTCGTGCCGCGCGCGACGACTTCGTCCAGCGTGCTGAGGAACGACGTTTCGTCGTAGCCGTCGCGGTTCTTGCGGCCGCGGTTCTTCAGCCCCATGCGCGAGATGACGAGCACGTCGCGCGCGATCTCGCGCAGTGTCGTGTTGCGGAACGGCGCCGAAATGCCCTGTTCCGGCACGGCGTTGCGCATCGCCAGCACCTCTTCATAGCTCCAGCTCGAGGTCAGCGCCTCGGCCGCGTCGAGCGCCGCCGCGTCATAGAGCAGCCCGACCCAGAAGGCCGGCAGCGCGCAGATGCGCCGCCACGGTCCGCCATCGGCGCCGCGCATTTCAAGGAAACGCTTCAATCGCACGTCGGGGAACAGCGTCGATAGATGGTTCGCCCAATCGCCCATCGTCGGCAGCCCGTCGGGTATCTCGTTGCGGGCCGCGCCTGCCATGAACTGGCGGAAGGTGACGTGTGTCATGTCGTGGTACTGGCCGTCGCGGATGACGAAATACATCGGCACGTCGAGCGCCCACTCGACATAGTCGGCGAAGCCGAAATCGGGCGAGAAGCAGAATTCGAGCAGGCCCGAGCGCTGGTTGTCGGTGTCGCGCCAGATATCGCCGCGCCAGCTCTGAAATCCGTTGGGCCGGCCTTCGGTGAAGGGCGAGTTGGCGAACAGCGCCGTCGACAGCGGCTGCAGCTTCAGCGACACCTGCATCTTGCGGCGCATGTCGGCCTCGCTCTCGAAGTCGAGATTCACCTGGATGGTGCAGGTGCGGTACATCATGTCGAGGCCCTTGGTGCCGACCTTGGGCATGTAGCGCGTCATGATCTCGTAGCGCGATTTCGGCATTTTCGGCGTCTCGGCCAGCGACCATTTCGGACTGCCGCCGAGGCCGAGGAAGCGGATGCCCATCGGCTCGGCGATCTCGCGCACCTGCGCCAGATGCGCATTGCCTTCGCGGCAGGTCTGGTGGATCGTCTCCAGCGGCGCGCCGGACAGTTCGAACTGGCCGCCGGGCTCCAGCGAGATCGCGCCCTGGCCGGTCGGCTCGACCAGGCCGATGATGCGGCCGGCATCCATGATCGGATCCCAGCCGAGTTTTTCCTGCATGCCTTCGAGAATGGCGCGGATACCGTGCTCGCCGCCATAGGGCACCGGCGCGTTGCCGTCGACATAGAACGGGAATTTCTCGTGTTCGGTGCCGATGCGCCATTTGTCGCGCGGCTTGTTGCCTTCAGCCAGATGCGCGACAAGCTCGTCGACGCCTTCGATCGGCCGGAAATCGGTTGTGTCGCGCGCCATCACAAGTCCTCTGTAGCGGTCGGACGACCGCCGGCGCTAGATGGACGAAATGTCAGTAGGCGATCAAGCGAAAAATCCTGAGCCACAGGTCAACCGGATTGATCACCAATCCCCGATTGTCGCCTGTATCACCGCCAGTGCCGCCACCGCAGCCGTGTCGGCGCGCAGGATGCGCGGACCGAGCGGAATGGCGGTTACGAAAGGCAGCTCCCTCAGCATCCTTCGTTCCTCGTCGGAAAATCCACCCTCGGGCCCGACCAGCAGCCCGAACTTCTTCTCCGGTACCGCTTGCAGCGCGGGCAGGGGATTGTTGGTGGAGGCATCCTCGTCGCAGAAGATCAACCGCCGCTCCTTGTCCCAGTCGGCCAGCAGGCGTTCGAATTTTTCCGCTTCGCGCAGGTCCGGCACCGCCAGGATGCCGCATTGTTCGGCGGCCTCCACGACATTGGCGCGCAGGCGTTCGATGCCGGGCTTCGCCACTTGCGTGTGCTGGGTGATCACCGGCTGCAGGACACCGGCGCCCATCTCGACCGCCTTCTGCACCAGATAATCGAGCCGACCCAGCTTCAATGGCGCAAAGCAGTAGACGAGATCGGGCAGCGGCGGCTGCGGCCGCTGCAAGGCCAGCACCTTCAGGCGTACCGCCTTCTTCGATTTGGCGGCGATTGCCGCAGACCATTCGCCGTCGCGGCCGTTGAACAACAGGATTTCGGCGCCTTCGCCGAGCCGCAGCACATGCATCAGGTAATGGCCCTGCTGCGGGCTCGCCTCGAACTCGATACCCGGTCCGAGGTCGTTCGGCACGAACAGCCGCTGCATCTTGTAATTGGCGCGCATCGCCGAGGAATGGGCGAGCCAAACCTTGGCGTCAAGCCTCAGCGCTCGCGTGCCACACCGGTTCGTAGCCTTGCCGCAGCACGGAGACGGCGGTTGCCGGCGTGAGCAGGCGGATTGGACGGTCGGCAAAACCGCCGAACCTCACCGGATCGCCATAGCCTGCGAACGACCAGCGCAGCGCCTTGCCGCCGCGCATCGCATAGGCGTTGCCCCCTTCCGCAATCATGGCGCCGTCCGGCAACCCGGCAAGCTCTTCCGCGGATACGACCGGTGCCCGCCCACCTGCCGCCAGCCGCTCCTTATGCAGCCGCTTATCGACCTGCGGGGCGCGCGGCTCGGCAATGCCGTAGGCCACGCCGAATCGCTGGACGAAGTCGCTCGCCCGCTCGCGCCGGCAGAAGAAGCAAGGCCGATGTCCGGCCGAGAGCGCGGTGACCTCGTCCAGGAAAAACAGCTCGGTCCAGCCGGTCTTGCCACCGTCCCTGTTTCGGCCCATCGGCTCGCGCCGTACATCGCGGAATTCACAGACGCAGATGATCCAGGCTTGCAGTGCCCAGCGCTTCTTCAGCAGCGTCTTCGTTTCGGGGTCATGGATGATACCGCGATTGCCCATCAACAGGCCGCGCTCCGGCACGGCACGGAGAACACCGAACGGGTCTACGCGGTTCTGCAGTGGCATAGCTTTCTCCCCGAATACGCATCTTGGCCGGAATGACGGCGGCATGATATCGCTCGACGAATCATTTCATGTCAGCAGGTTTTCAATGCGGGTGCTGGTGGTCCAGAATTTCGACAGTGAGGGCCTTGGCCAGATCGGCGCAGCGCTTGTGGAGGCGGGCGCCGATATCGACCTGCGCCGGCCCTATTGTGGCGAGACGCTGCCGCACGACAGCAATGCGCACCACGCCATGGTCGTCCTCGGCGGCGCCCAGAATGCGCTGGACGACGAGATTTGCCCGTATTTCCCTGAAC
>NZ_RZSU01000045.1:0-39057 GCF_003997585.1 Mesorhizobium sp. M5C.F.Cr.IN.023.01.1.1
GGCCCGGACCGCGCCATGATCGGCGTCGGCGGCGTCGATTCCACTGAGACGGCGCTGGAGAAGATCCGCGCCGGCGCCGATCTCGTCCAGCTCTACACCGGCATGATCTATGCCGGGCCTACGCTGCCGGGCCGCATTCTTTCTGGAATGGTCCGGTTCGCGGACATGCAACGGCTCAAGTCGCTGCGCGAGTTGCGCGATACCAGCCTCGATCAATGGGCGTCCAAGCCGCTCTAACCCGAAGTACGCTCTAAAAGGCTGTCCGCATCCGCACGCGCAAAATGGCAAGCAGGCTGAAGCCGCGCACCAGCAGGAAGATGTGCAGCGCCGCCCACAGGCCGTGATTGCCGAAGGCCGGCGCCAGGATGAGCAAGGCGGCGCTGAAGACGAGGAACGAAAAGAGCATCATATTGCGCATGTCGCGCGACCAGGTCGCGCCGATGAAGACGCCATCCATCTGAAACGCCAGCACACCGCTGAGCGCGGTGAACGCCGCCCAGAGGAGATAGTTGTCGGCAACGGCGCGAACATCCTGTGACGTCGTGATCAGGGCGACCAGATCAGTTCCGCCCAGCAAAAGGACAAGCGTTGCCGTGGCCGCCAGCCCTAAGCCCCAGAACAGGCTCAGCCGCACCGCCTGCCGGAATTGTATCGCGGCACGCGCCCCCACGGCACGCCCGGCGAGCTGTTCGGCCGCCGTGGCGAAACCGTCGAGGAAATAGCCGGCGATGAGGAAGAAGTTCATCAGCACCGCGTTGGCGGCCAACGTCACCGTGCCGAATTGCGCGCCCTGGCGGGTGAACAGCGCGAAGGCGGCGAGCAGCGAGAATGAGCGGATCATAATGTCACGGTTGAGCGACATCATGCGCAGGAATGCCGACAGGTCGAGGATGCGATGGCGCGGCAGCCGGGGCGCTGCCCAGAAACGCCGGCCGATGATCGCCAGGCCAATCAGCATGGCGACGAATTCACCGGTGACGGTCGCCCAGGCAACACCGGCGACGCCCCAGCCGAGCTCCAGCCCCAGCAGGATGCAGAGCGCAATGTTGATGCCGTTCAGCACCAATTGCAGCATCAGACCCAGCCCGCCCTCGCCGCGCCCCAGCACATAGCCGAGGATGGCGTAGTTGATCAGCGAGAACGGTGCGGCGAGCAATCTGATGCGGATATAGACGGCCATCGCCTCGCTGACGCGCGCCTCGGCGCTCATGAACCATTGTCCGGCGATGGCGACCAGTGGCGCAAGGGCGGCAAGCACAATGCCGGAGACGACCGCGATCAGCACGGCGCGCCAGAACACCGCCTGTTCCTCCAGTTCGTCGCCGCGTCCGAGCGCCTGGGCGACGAGGCCCGTGGTGCCGGAACGCAGGAAATTGAAGGAGGTGAAGACGACGTCAAAGACCAGAGCGCCCGCCGCCAGACCACCGAGAAGGGCAGCGTCGCCCAACTGCCCGACCACGGCCGTGTCGACGACGCCGAGCAGCGGCGTCGTCAGATAGGCAAGCGTCATCGGCACCGCGATGGCGAGCACCGAGCGGTTGGTGACGACGAAAGACCGGCCGTTGGCCGCTGCTGACACCTGATCCAGTACCCGCTTCCCATCGTGGCTTGATCGAACAGCCGATGTGGCCCAGTTTCCGGACGCCGCGCAACCACTCATCCCGCCACGGCCAACCGAAACCCGCCTCTGGCGCACCCGACGTAAACCACCCAAATGCCCCTGCAGATCGTTCATCATCCCGACTACGACGCCGGCTTCGCAGTCAACCATCGCTTCCCCATGAGCAAATACAAGCTGCTGATGGAAGCCTTGGGCGCGCGCGGACTGACCGGCCCCGCCGCTCTCAACGTGCCCGAACCGGCGCCGGCATCATGGCTGAAGCTTGCCCATGCCGCCGGTTATGTCGACCAGGTGCTGGCCTGCGAAGTGCCTGAAAAAATCGAGCGCGAGATCGGCTTTCCGGTGGGCCCGCGCGTCTCGCTCAGGGCGCAGCTCGCAACGGGCGGCACCGTGCTGGCAGCGCGGCTGGCGTTGCTGAACGGCATCGCCTGCAATACCGCCGGCGGCAGCCATCATGCGCGGCGCGCGCAAGGCGCCGGCTTCTGCACCTTCAACGATGTTGCCGTGGCTTCACTGGTGCTGCTTGCCGAAGCTGCCGCCGACAACATCCTGATCGTCGATCTCGACGTGCATCAGGGCGACGGCACGGCGGACATTGTTGGCGAGGAGCGGCGCGTGTTCACCTTCTCCATGCATGGCGACCGCAACTATCCGGCGCGAAAGATCGCTTCCGACCTCGACATCGCTCTGCCCGATGGCACCGGCGATGCGGCCTATCTCGAAAGGTTGGGCGGCGTCCTGCCGGAACTCACCGCCAAGGCGCGCTGGGACATCGTTTTCTACAATGCCGGGGTCGACGTTCATGCCGAGGACCGGCTTGGCAGGTTGTCGCTGTCGAACGAGGGGCTGCGCGCCCGCGACGACATGGTGATCCGCCATTTCCGCTCGCTCGGCACTCCGGTCTGCGGCGTTATCGGCGGCGGCTATTCGACTGATGTGGCGGCCCTCGCCGCGCGCCATTCCATCCTGTTCGAAGTGGCCTCAGGCTTCGCCTGACGGCCTTCTAGGATTTCCCTGCCGAACCACAGGTCAGCGGAGCAAAAGCCGGTCCACTATTGCTACACCGACCTTCGGCTCGGGGTCATGTTCTATTTCCGATAGTTGGCGATCCTGAGCAGGATGAAGGCCGGAATAACGATCGCCGCGCCCAGCAGGATATAGCCAAGGAAACGGTCAACGGCGCGAAAGCCCAGATTCCAGAGATCGACGAAGAAATTCCGGATGCCGTAGAGCACATCCAGCGGCGACCAGCCGAAAGCGTTCATGACAAGGCCGACGAGGAACGATACCACCAGCAGCTTCAGGAACACCCGGAGCGGCGAATCGCCGAGAAAGCGCGTCAGTGCGGACAAGGCGTGTCTCCAGACTCGGTTGCCCCGATTCGGGCACAGGTCCAGAAATACGCACTTGCCGCGCTGGCATCAAGGCGGGTCGCTGACTCCCAGTTGCTCCGCATGGATTGTCTGCTCGCCAACTTATATTGCAACGCCGGCGCCTTTGCCACGACGGAGTAACAGTCGGATGGCTGGAAGGCACGAGTGCACGCTTAACGATTGCCCGAACGCCGGCTTGCGTGGTAACGAGGCTGCTGCGCGGGTATGATGTAATGGTAGCTTGTCAGCTTCCCAAGCTGAACGCGCGGGTTCGATTCCCGCTACCCGCTCCACCTTGTGCCACAAGGGGTTGCGCCTGATTTGCCGAGCCGCCGAAATGGGCGGTTTTACAGGCAGTTTTACAGCCTATGTTCTCTTTTTGGCCTGATCGAGCTTGCGGATGCGCTCTTTCAGGGCGGCTGTCCGGCTGACGTAGCGGCGGATAATGCGCGCGACGTGCTCCTCTTCCCACCCCATGATCTCGGCGATCTCGCGCTCCGTGAGGCCGGCGATGTAGAATTTTGTCGCCGCGGTGCCGCGCAGGTCGTGGAAGTTGAGGTTCTCGCCATCGGGCCATGCGTCCGCCTTCGCCTTGAGGAAGGAAGAGCCGAGCCCGTCTTTCACCCACGGCCGGCGCTTGCTCGAGGTCAGGATGACCGGCGAGCGGCGCGGGATCCTCGCCAGCACGTCGCGCAGCTCCTGATAGAGCGGGATGACAGCCTCTCGGCGGTGCTTGCTCTTGCCGGTGGTGACGATGATGGCGTCCTCGCCGACATGCGACCAGGCCAGGCGTACCAGGTCACCGGCGCGCAAGCCGGTATGCGCGGCGAGGTCGACGGCGTGCGCCACCTCCACCGAACAGACCGCCTTCAGCTGGGCGATGTCGGCGTCGGTCCAGATGATCTCTGATCGCGAACCGGAATAGAGCTGCTTGATGCCCTCGCAGGGATTGGCGGCGATGGCGCCGCGGTCGACCTCGAAGGACAGCACGCGCGACAGGACCTGCATGCCGTAGTCGGCTGCGCGCGGCGTCTCGGCGAACTTGGCGCGCCAGGCCCGGATCCTCGGCCTGATCTTCTCCGGCCTGTCAAACTGGCGCATCGACAGCGAGCCGAAGTGGTCGGCGATGCGGTCGAGCCAAGGCCCCCAGTTGCGCCGCGTCGATTCGGCCAGCTTTTTGTAATCGGGGCTGGCCCGATAACGGATGATCGAGGCGCTGAACTTGTTGCCGTCCGGCGCCGCGCGGCTGGCGATCGCCTCGTTGTAAGCGTTCTGGAAGGCGGCCGTCCCCGGCTCGCCTTTGACGACAGGTCCGCCGCGCCAGGCGTAGTAATAGACCTTGCCTTTGGCCTTGACGGTGTGCAGGCCCTTCAGCTCAACCATGACCATGCTTTAAGTCGAACTCCGCCAACTCGCGATCGAGGTCATCTTCATCAGCATTGGCGGGTTTCGTAAAGTGCCAGCGGTGCGTTCCGTCCGGCAGGACGTCCAGCGTGCACGGCTCGACGCCGGCCTGCCGCAACGCGGCCAAGGCCTTGACCAGGTCGGCAGGGCGAAGGGCCGGCCGGCGTGACATCAACTGTCTCCCGGCTTTCGCTTGCGGATGGCGTTGCCGCTGGTGATCATCACGTAGCCGTCGGCGAACTCGACGCGGATCGAGTTCATCTTGCCGCGCGCGGTGACGCGGCATGCCTGGCCTTTCCGCCCATGGCGGTTCCATCGATAGATGTGGGTCAAAGCAGCCTCCCCTGCGGAGGCGTCGACGGCGATGCCGGAAGGCGGTCACGCCATTTGAAAAAGCCCAGGGCGCCCTTGACCGGGCTAATCTCCGGCAACAGTTCGGGATTGCGCAGCACGAAGCCAAAGCGGCCAAAGAACCAAGGGCTGCGGCTGTCGGCGACACAGTCGACGATCTCGACGCTGCCAATGATGCCGCCTCGATCGAGCTGTTCGAAGGATGGAAGCACCAGCCCGGGCGGGAATGGATGCGTCAGGCTGATCTGGTGGATCGTGTCGAGGCAATCCTCATATTCGCCCCGTGTCATGCCCTGCGAGGCGTGCAGGCAGACGCGTCCCCTGATCTTCGTCGGCCAGTCGCGGTTTTCGATGTCCTTGCCGCCATTCAAGATCGCCCATACCCAGGGCTGGCGGACGGAAAGCGCGAGATCGGGCAGAATCAAAGCAGCCTCCGCTGTTTCCTGCCTGGCGTTGCGCAGTCCTGGCAGGTGTGGGTCCATTCGCCTGATACCTTGGCGATGACAAAACCTTCGGCGCGGGCGTCCGACACCATCACGTCGAACTCGTCGGCCTGATAGGTTCGGCGCTGCGCGGCGCCGCATTCGCAGACGATCTGCTGCTGGCCGGCATGGCGCTCGATCATGACGTTCTCACGCTGAAGCTCGGACGCGGCTTCTTCTGGTCGACCTCGTCGCCGAGCACGAGCACCGGTAGACGCAGCTCCTGCGCATCGACCGACAGCGTGGGGTGCGTCCAGCTTACCCCCATGGGCAGGTCACAGAAGAACACCAGCGGCTGACCGCAGTTGACGCATTTGCCGGTGATGTCGGCCTGCTTGATGGTGTCGTCCTCGAAACGAGCGACATTCACCTGAAAGGCGAACTCGATGTGAGGGCACTGAGCGGAGCCGGTCATGGTGCCACCTTTGGAAATTCGTTGTGCTCGACGCCGTCGAGCAGCCGGCCGGCGGTTTTCTTGCCGATCGCGAACATGGTCATCGCGCCAGACCCGGCTGCGAACGTCATTGAAGCGAACGCATCGTGTTGTGTGCCGTCGCTGTGCAGAACCGTGCTGTCGACGACGCACGTCCTGCCGTACATTTCGTCCATGATGTCCTGGTCTTCGCTGCCCTTCGCCTTCCGGTTGCTCCGGTAGCAGGCGTGCATTTGATCTTCCGGCATTTCGCAGATCGGCTTCCATTCGCCCCATTGTTTGAAGAAGAACGGCACGCCGGCGCCGGCGCACTGGTCGCGGATCGAGCGCGCCCAGGCGGGATGCATCGGCCGGGCATCCGGGCCGCTCTCGCCGCCGACGATGATCCAGTCCGGCTTGACTAACTGGATATCCATCTTGATGGGGCCGAGCAGCGGCTCAAGGCTTGGCAAGTCGTGGACGGCGGCGCAATCCTGAGCACGTTCGACAAGAAGGAAGATGCGTTCCGGTTCGTTCTCGACCGGGGCGCCCGCGTCTGGTTGCAATGGGGCAGGACGGTCATCGGCGGGCAATCAACGCCCTATGACTTTGCCGCACAGTTCCAGCAAGACAGCGTCGGCCGCATCATGAAAAGGTTGCACGGTTCGGAATCAGGCACCTGGTTCTGGACGTGCCATGAAGGCGGCGCTCGCGGTACGGTCAAGACCAAGGACGAGGCGGTAATCGAGGTCGAGCGCGCCTACACTCGCCGGATCGTCAAGGCGGACTGGCGAAGAACCTGAGCTGTGGTGGGCTCGAGGCTGGTTCTTTCCCCGTAATGTAATTCTCATCCATCCCCTAGATACTGGCGCCGGGCGAGGTGCTATGAAATGAGCACTTTGCGGGACAGGCGTGGTGCAGTCCGCGTATTTGGCGTCGGCCCGCTCGTTGGGGACAAGATCGTGCGCGTTGTCTATGTAGACGAAACAGGCCATACCACGAAGGAGCCGGTAGCAATCGTTGCCGGGCTGATACTTGATCCGGACCAGCAATGGCGGATCCTAGCTGATCGTATTGAAGCGCTTAAGGTCTATGTCCCCGAAAAATTTCGAGAGGGCTTCGTCTTCCATGCAACCGACTTGGAGCATGGTGGAAAATACCGCCACGATTGGCCGGATGAAGATCGATGGGCTTTACTGGACCGGCTGATTTCCTTGCCGCGTGAATTAAGCATTCCCTTGGTCGTCGGCTTCACTCGCAAGCCCGTTGAGCGTGACAAGAATTCGGTTCGCGAATCGAAGATTGTCCATGCATCGGCGTATAGAGAATGCATTCAGGCCGCCGACTGGTTCATGAAAAACCACGCCAGCGAAAATGAAGTAGCGATGCTAGTGGCCGAGCAGCGTGAAGAGGCTAGGAGGGCGATTGAAGCGATCCACCGTCTCTACAGCAGCGAGGCGCTATTGAAGCGATGGTACCCGGAGTCGGTGCGACAAAAGCGTCCCAACCTTCCGATCTCGACGATAAAAGGACCGCCTAGCTTCGCGACCAAAGATGACGAGCCACTGCTTCAAATTGCCGATTCATGTGCTTTTGTTTTTCAGCGCCACATTCGAGGGGCTGATCGCAGTGAACGGCGCCTGAAAGCGCTGTTTGGTGATTTCCTACATCCTACTGCGTTGGGACAGATCAGAACCCAAGCTAAGAACCATGTGTGCTTCTGGTGGCTCAATGGCGGGGCGCAGCACTGGGGCTAATCTGTTGATGGCACGCGGCTTTCATCGGCCTGTCACGCCGGAGGCCTAACCGAAAAAAGTTTTACAATCCGCTCCTAACCCATTGAAATCAAACGAGCGGATTTTCGCCGGTTTTACACATAAGCCGTTGGAATTCAAAGGAACGGGCTAGCTTCCCAAGCTGAACGCGCGGGTTCGATTCCCGCTACCCGCTCCACCTTGCCCTGCAAGGAATTGAGGTTGCTGATGATCTGCGAGCGGTAGACGTCGAACTTGGCCTCGTAATCCAGTCGTCACCTGGGGCGCCTTGGCTACCAAGGTAGGCATCATAGGCGGGAATGAAGTCGAGCCGGTCGGCGCCGGCACTCACAGGCCACATGATCGGTTCTAGGTCGGCGGCATAATAGAACATAACGTGATTCTAATAAGAGGCGGCAACAAAAGATGCTGATCCGCGTTGCTGGTCAAAAGGCACCGCGATGATCGGCAAAAACCTCTTGATTCGCATGCTCGACCGCCGCGACACGCTGCCGCCAGACGAGATCGCGCTTATTGAGGCTCTTCCGGTCCGGCCGGTAACTTTCGGATCGGATGAGGAGATAGTCAGGGAGGGTTCCCGCCCCACCGAAAGCTGTCTTGTCGCGAATGGTTTCGCAGTTCGAAACCAGGCTATTCGGGAAGGAAGGCGTCAAATAACGGCAATTCACGTGCCGGGAGACTTTGTCGATCTGCATAGTTTACTGCTAAAAGTGATGGATCACAGCGTGAGCGCCCTGGGTTCGTGCGATGTAGTTTTCATCCGACACAAAGACCTGCTCACAGCAATGGGTGGAAGTCCACATCTCGCCCGGATGCTCTGGCTTTCGACGACTATCGATGGCTCAATCCAAAGGACTTGGATAACCTGCCTCGGGCGTCGCTCCGCCAAACAGCATCTCGCACATATAATCTGCGAGTTGTATGTCCGGTTAGAGATAGTTGGATTGGCCTCTGACCAGACGTTCGCGATTCCACTGACGCAAGCGGAATTGGGCGACGTGCTTGGTCTATCTGTGGTTCACGTGAACCGGACGCTGCAGGAACTTCGAGCGAAGGACCTGGTTAGCTGGAAAGACAGGAGGATTGTTATCCTGGATTTCCAGCGATTGGCCTTACTGGCCGACTTTGATGCGACCTACCTAAATCTCTTCCATGAACCGCGGTGACTGCCTCGGCCAGGACGCGTCAACGCGCTAATGCGGCATCAAGATTTCTCGTCAACTAAACAATGTGAATGAGCCCTCGCTCCGGATCGATTACAGCTGGGTTCAATTGACACGGTTGACGTCAAAGAAGGATTGCACATGCGTGAACTCGAAAATCTCATCGAACATTACGTAAATATTCGCAGGCGGCGCCATAGTTTCATATCGACGGGCCTTGCCGTTAAGGCCCTCAAACAGATTGTTCCGGCATGTTCGGTCTCTGATTCCGACCTAGCGAACATGATTGCCAATCGTGCAATAGACTACAACCTTCCTGTGAGCTTTGACCTTAACGAGAGCTAGACGTGGTGCTTTATTATACTAGCCTAACCTGATCTCTTGAAATTCGATGCGCAGAGGCGGGCCAATCTCCGCACGGCCGGCTAGGTCCGCGTCTCGGCACACGGCGCGTGGGAACTTCCAAGTGACTCAACGGGCTCGCCGGTTGCTCCGTTCTCGCTAATTTAGTTGGAAATGATGGAACCTGTTTGCCCCCGGCAAGTTCGGTAGGCAATGGAGGAGATTGCCACTATGAACAATGTCATTTATCTCATCGGCCTTGTCGTCGTCGTGCTTGCGATCCTCTCCTTCCTCGGATTCCATTAGGAGAATGCCATGCAGCGCGAAGACGATCAGGGCCGCAAGCCGGCCGATTTCGAAACAGCCAAAAGCGAACTGTCCGAGCGGTTCCAGCAGGAAACGCAGTCCGCCACAGAGGCGCTACAGGACGCTCGCGACGAACTCACCAGGAAGGCGGGCGACTATGCTGCTGAAGCCAAGCAGGCGTTGTTCGACAAGGCCGAGGGTACACAGCGCGATATCAGCTCCAATCTAAGGGCCTTTAGCGGAGCATTGCGAGCAGCAAGCGAGCATCTGGCCAATAATGATCAACGGACCGCTTCGAAGTTCACCCTCGATGCCGCCGGCTCACTTGAGCGCCTTTCATCTTCGTTGAAGGACAAACCATTCGAAGATGTTCTTGGCGAGATGCGGTCGTTTGGCCGCGAAAATTCAGGAGCGCTGATCGCCGGTTCGGTATTGGCAGGCCTGGCGCTGGGGCGGTTTATCAAGAGCTCGCCACCATCTGCCCGGACCGAGACACCGAGTCGATCGCAAACAGACGGGGGATCACAGACGGTTTCGAACTCGGATGAGTCCGCTATGCGATCGGCTGAGGCAGCTGACCCGATGCCGCCCCGCTTCAACCAGCCCAGAGACGGCAGGGCCGGCGATGACTTGGCTGGTGAAGGCTGGGCCGGCGCAAGCCTGGAGCAGAACCCATGACCAACAATCAGGAAAGTCGCGGCCTCGCAACCCTCGTCAGCGATCTGGCACAGCAGGTCACAACCCTGCTTCAAACCGAAAGTAGGCTGTTGCGGGCCGAAATGTCGGAAAAAATCAGCAAGGCCGGCGCAGGCGCCGCCGAGGTTCTGGCCGGCGCCATATGCCTTCTCGCGGCCTTGATGGTGCTCTTGCAAGCACTCGTAATCGCCCTGGCGAGCGCCGGCCTGGGAGCGGGATGGTCCTCGCTGCTGGTCGGGATCGTCGTGGCGGTACTGGGAATCATTCTCTTGCGATCTGGGACGAAAAGCATGGCTCCTTCCGAGCTGACGCCCGATCGCACACAAGACCAACTCAAGCGCGACGCGCGCGTGATCAAGGATCAAATAAGATGAGCGACAAATCCGCAGCCGAGCTCGAGCGCGATGCCGACATCGCCCGGGCCAAAGTGGCAGACACCGCCGATTCGATCCGCAGCAAGATGACACCGGGTCAATTGATCGACGAATTTACCGGAATGTTCGCCGGCGGCGAGGGATCGGCCATGCTTGGCAACCTCAAGTCGCAGGTCAGGGACAACCCGTTGCCGCTGACATTGATTGGAGCCGGCCTGGCCTGGCTGATGCTCGGCAACGGCCCGTCGGCAACCAAGTCAGCTGCCGCTGGTTATCGGAGAGGCACGGCTTCTGACGCTTTCTCCGACCTGCGCGGCGATGATTTCAGCGAGGGTAGCGAAGGGTCCGGAATCGGGGCGATGCTCTCCGATACCGCCGGTTCGGTTACATCAGCAGCAAGTAGCGCCGCCGAAGCTGCAGCAAACGCAGCAACGGGCGCCAAGGAGAGGATGACAAACACCGCCGGCCAGCTCGGCTCAAGCGCCAGCCAGATAGCGGCTCGGACGCGCCAATCGGCACAAGACCTGTTCGAGCGCGAGCCGTTGGCTATCGCTGTAGTCGGCCTTGCGCTGGGCACTGCCATCGGGGTGATGCTGCCCCACACAGCCACAGAGGACGAGCAACTTGGCGCCTACCGCGACAAAATTCGCGACAGCGCAGCGGAGGTTTTCGAAACGGGCCTGGAGCAAGCAAAGCAAGTTGCCGCCGAGGCTTACGAAACGGTCAAGGAAGAGGCCGACCGGCAAGTTGGGGATACCGACACGTTAGCAGGCAAGGTCGGCAAAGTTGTGGAATCGACCGCAAAGCGAACCGAGGAAGCCGTTCGCGATCGTTTGGCTGGCTCGTCGGACGGGTCTTCTACCGCCTGATGGCATCGCCACCGGCCTGAATTGACGGGCCTGGTCCATAGAACTCTGATGTTCAATGGATCTGGACCCAATCCCTTTTGCCTTGGGATCTCGGGGGGTCCGAATTCTCTGCGACTCTCCACAGGAATGCCTGCGGAGCAGGTCTGCTGGCCACTTGCTACGGAGCAAGCTCGTCGACGGTATGGGCGGTCTCGTTCTTGAACTCGACTTTCGTGCCTGGCTGCACCATGGAGCCGAGATCTTCGGCATCCCAATTGGTCAGTCGGATGCAGCCATGTGAGAAGGTCGTGCCGATCTTGCCCGGTTCGGGCGTGCCGTGGATGCCGTAGCTTTCGATGGAGAGATCGATCCAGACCGATCCCACCGGATTGTTCGGCCCGGCAGCGATGGTGAAGGGCCGCTTGGTCTTGACTCCCTTGAAAGCGAAATCCGGATCGTAGTGATAGGTTGGGTTGCGCACCACGCGCTTGACCTCCGCCGTGCCGCTTGGCGCCGGGTTTTCATCGCTGCCAATAGAGGCCGGGTAGACTGCGAGCCATTTGCCGGAAGGGTCGAGCACGCGCACCAGGCGAGCGCCCTTGTCGACCTCAATGCGGGCAACGCCAGCGGGAGGATCGCCCCGGCCAATATCAGGCACCACCAAGGTCGTGCCGGCCTTCCTGAAGCCGATGCCCGGATTGAGCATCCTGAGCAACTGTTCGCTGATATGGAAGCGCTCCGCCAGCCTCTCCGCCGCGGTGCGATAGCCGAGCCGCCGCAGACGGGCCATCCTATCCATGCGAGCCGGAATACGCCTGGTGAAGGGTCCGCGCACATCCTTGCGCGTTACCTCATAGGTGACCAGCACCGGGTCGGTGGAGGTCGCCATGAGCTTGCTCCAGGTCTCCGGGGTGAGCTTGCCATCGGGAGGGAGTCCGTTCGCCGCCTGAAAGGCGCCGACTGCCTTGGCGAAGTTCGCTGAAAGGTTACCGTCAATCAGCCCAGGCGAGAAGCGGGCGCGATCCAAGAGAATCTGCGCCTTCAGCACGGTCGGATCGACACCCTTCGGTTCGCCGGCGGCGAACTGGGCCTGATTGACGGTGGCTAGGTCCAGCTTGGCCGCCCCCGTCCCGCCGCATGCCAGGGCAAGCGTCGCGGCGAAGACGAGGAGAAACCTTATCATCGATAGCCTCGCTGGGACTGCAACAAGAGCCCGCCTCTATGACGCGGCACGGCCCTGTGTGGTTCCTTCGCTCCAGCGATATTCTGAATTGAAGCGACATGACCGAAGAGCCGTGTAGCTGCGATAGCTGTCCAACGGATTGGCGATGGATTGCTTGATTTAACGCCGTCAGCCTACCTCTCTCAAAATGAAGTCGTGCAGCATCTTGGCCGCCGGCGACAGCACGCGATTTTTTACGGTGATCAGACTGTAAGGCCTGACCTCGATGTCGAATTCGGTCTGGACGACGTCGATGGCGCCGGCCAGCCCCTCGGGGTTCTGGATGAATTTCGCCACCTGGATCGACACCGGCGCGATGGCGTCCGACTGCGCGACCATGACCAGGGTCAGCAGCAGCGAACTGGTGTTGAGGATGCGGTCCGGCAGCGCGATGTTGCGGTTCAGGAAATTGCTTTCCATCGCCTGGCGCAACGGCGAGCCGCCCGACTGGAAAACCCAGTCGTAGGCGGCGGTCTCCTCCAGCCGCACCGCCTTGCCCTTAGCAAGCGGGTGGCCGCGGCGCACGATCAGGCAGGCTTTTTCGACACCGATGACGCGGGCCTCGAACAGCCTTGGATTGAGATCGTCGGGGATGCGCGCGATGATGAAATCGTGACGCGTGGCGATCAGCTCGCGCGCCAGCACATTGGAGGTCTCGACCTGCATGGTGATCTCGATGCGCGGATAGATGCGCCGGATTTCGCGGATCGCCGGCACGGCGAGCTCGATCGCAGGGGCCGTCACCGCGCCGAGAAATACCGAGCCGCCCTTGCCCGCCTTGAGCTCGGATATCTCGCGGTCGACTTCACGCATCTCAAGCAGGATCGAACGTGCGCGCCTCGCCAATGCCTTGCCATAAGGCGTCAGCGTGATGCCGCGCGGCAGCCTTTCGCACAGCTTGACATCGAGCACCGCCTCCATCTCGGCGATCATCCGCGAGGCGGCGGGCTGCGAAATGTTCATGACCTGGGCTGCCGCGCTGACCCGGCCATGGTCATCGAGGGCTGCGATCATACGCATGTGGCGCAGGCTGAGGCCGCTGCGCAGCAGGGTTTCTCCGTCGCCGGGGGGTTCTTCGTAACTGGCTGAAAGTCCACCAGGATTCCGCAGCGCTGCCATGATCTTTGTTTGCTCCCCACTCATCGCCGGCCGGCAATCCGGCCAGGTCTTCGTCGGCTTTCAATATACCAGTTTCGGTATAGCAACCATCAAAGATCGCATTTGACAGTTATGGCAAAGAGCCACACCCTTTGCGCGTCCTGAAGCTTGACCGTCGCCAGCGTGAAAAATCGCATCGACTGGAACCAGAGTCTCAGGGCCGATTGGGAGGATACCGGAGATCGATATGGCGGCAGCGGCGCGTTTTGGCGCTCCTGCACGATCGCGCGGCCCACGAAACCCAGGGTGCGCGTCCATCAACCAGGGAGAGTTAATGTGAAGATCATCAAGACACTGGCCGCCGTCGCGGCCCTTAGCATCGCGGCTATGACGGTCCCGGCGCAGGCAGGCGAAGGCCTCATCGGCGTGCTGATGCCCACCAAGACCTCGCAGCGCTGGATCAACGACGGCGACGCCGTCAAATCCCAGCTCGAGGCTCTGGGCTACACTGTCGATCTGCAGTATGCGCAGGACGACATCCCCAATCAGCTCAGCCAGCTGGAAAACGAAATCACCAAGGGCCCGAAGGCACTGATCATCGCCTCGATCGACGGCACCACGATGTCGGACGCGCTGCAGAAGGCGGCTGACGCCGGCGTCGTCGTCGTCGCCTATGACCGGCTGATCAAGAAGACCCCGAATGTCGACTACTACACCACGTTCGACAATTTCGGCGTCGGCGTCATCCAGGCCAAATCGCTGCTCAAGGGCCTCGGCTATCCCGAGAACAAGGGTCCATTCAACATCGAGCTGTTCGGCGGTTCGCCGGACGACAACAACGCCTTCTTCTTCTACGACGGCGCGATGTCCGTTCTGCAGCCGCTGATCGACGACAAGGCCCTCGTGGTGAAGTCCGGCCAGATGGGCATGGACAAGGTCGGCACGCTCCGCTGGCTGGCAGCAACCGCCCAGGCCCGCATGGACAATCTGCTGTCCGCCAACTACTCGGATGGCAGCCGCGTCGATGGCGTGCTCTCGCCGTATGACGGTCTGTCGCGCGGCATCATCGCCTCGTTGCGCGCAGTCGGTTACGGCACGGCCGATCAGCCCTGGCCAATCGTCACCGGCCAGGACGCCGAAACCGCTTCGGTCAAGGCGATCATCGCCGGCGAGCAGTACTCGACGGTGTTCAAGGACACCCGCGAACTCGCCAAGGCGACGGTCGAGCTCGTCGACAAGGTGCTCTCAGGCGGCAAGCCGGAAGGCCTCGACACCAAGACCTACAACAACGACGTCAAGGTCGTCCCCTCGATCCTGCTGACGCCGCATGAGGTCGACAAGTCGAACTATCAGGCGCTGGTGGTCGATTCCGGCTACATCAAGGCCGAAGAGCTGAAGTAACCGCAGTTTTAAAACCCGGGGTCCTGCGTAACGCAGGACCCCTTTTCGATAGCGAGTGACCCCGGTATTGTTACCGGACCTCGGAGGAGTGGTATTCCTGATGGCCTCGACGATTTTGGAGATGCGTGACATCACCAAGACGTTTCCCGGCGTCAAGGCGCTGTCGAATGTCAACCTCAGCGTCGAGGAAGGCGAGATCCACGCCGTTGTCGGCGAGAACGGCGCCGGCAAATCGACGCTGATGAAAGTGCTGTCGGGCGTGTATCCATCCGGCACTTATGAAGGCGAAATCATCTATCGCGGCGATGAGTGCCATTTCAAAGGCATCCACGACAGCGAGCGCCGCGGCATCGTCATCATCCACCAGGAACTCGCGCTGGTTCCGATGCTGTCGATCGCCGAAAACATCTTTCTCGGCAACGAGCACGCCAGATACGGTGTCATCGACTGGAACGCCAACGAGACGCGCACCAGCGCTCTGCTCAAGAAGGTGGGCCTTAAGGAAGACCCCAAGACGCTGATTACCAATATCGGCGTCGGCAAGCAGCAATTGGTCGAGATCGCCAAGGCGCTCAGCAAGGAAGTGCAGCTGCTGATCCTCGACGAACCGACGGCGAGCCTGTCCGAAAAGGACAGCCAGGCGCTGCTCGACTTGCTGCTCGAATTCAAGCGGCAGGGCATCACCTCGATCCTGATCTCGCACAAGCTCAACGAGATCAACCGGGTCGCCGACAAGGTCACGATCATCCGCGACGGGCGAACCATCGAGACGCTGCCTAAGAAAGACATTTCGGAAGACCGCATCATCACCTCGATGGTCGGCCGCTCGCTGGACGACCGTTATCCGTCGCGCGAGCCCGAGATCGGTGAGATCGTGCTCCAGGTGAGGAACTGGTCGGTCTATCACCCGATCCATGCCGAGCGGCAAGTGATCAAGGGCATCGACATCGACGTCCGCAAGGGCGAGGTGGTGGGTATCGCCGGGCTGATGGGCGCCGGACGCACCGAATTCGCGATGAGCCTGTTCGGCCGCTCCTATGGCCGCCACATCACGGGCGAGGTGCTGCTCAAGGGCAAGCCCATCGATGTCTCCTCCGTCAGCAAGGCAGTGGAACACGGCATCGCTTACGTCACCGAGGACCGCAAGACCTACGGTCTCAACCTGATCGATCATATCAAGCACAACATCACGCTGGCCAATCTTCCCGGCGTGTCGCGCCATAGCGTGATCGACGACATGCGCGAGCTCGCCGTCGCCAACAACTACAAGGCCAAAACCAACATCCGCTCGTCCAGCGTTTATCAGATGACCGGCAACCTATCGGGCGGCAATCAACAGAAGGTGGTGCTGTCGAAGTGGCTGTTCGCCAATCCGGAGGTGCTGATCCTCGACGAGCCGACGCGCGGCATCGACGTCGGCGCCAAGTATGAAATCTACACGATCATCGCGCGTCTCGCCTCGGAGGGTAAGGCGATCATCGTCATCTCGTCGGAGATGCCCGAACTGCTCGGCATCACCGACCGCATCTATGTCATGAACGAAGGACGTATCGTCGGCGAAATGGTGGCGAGCGATGCCAGCCAGGAAAAGATTATGCGCGCCATCGTTCGCGGAGAAGGAAAAGCATCATGAGCACCGAAAGCGCTCCCGTCCCGAAAAGCGGCGTCGCCGAAGATGTGCAGCAGGGGCCGCGCGTTGCCGTCTCGGCGCTGGTCACCAACCTGCGCGAATACGGCCTGATCCTGGCGCTTATCGCCATCATGGTGTTCTTCCAGTACACGACGTCCGGAACGCTGTTCAAGCCGGTGAACTTGAGTAACCTGGTGCAGCAGAACAGCTTCATCATCGTGATGGCGTTGGGCATGCTGCTGGTGATCGTCTCCGGCCACATCGATCTCAGCGTCGGGTCCGTCGCCGGTTTCATCGGCGCGCTGGCGGCGATGATGATGGTCATCTGGCCTCTCGGCCCTTTCAGCAATCCGCTGGTGGTGTCGATCATCTGCCTGATCATCGGCGGCGCGATCGGCGCGGGACAAGGCTACTGGATCGCTTATCACCGAATACCGAGCTTCATCGTCACGCTTGCGGGGATGCTGATCTTCCGCGGCATCTGCCAAGCGCTGCTGGGTGGCGGGTCTTCCGTGGGGCCGCTTCCAGCCGGCTTCAAGGCGCTCAGTTCCGGCTTCATTCCAGACGTGATCGGCTCGTTGACGCTGATCCCGCCGGTCGTGAACGCCGCCGGCAAGACCATCGTCGGCAGCGGGCTGACGCTGCACATGACGACGATCGTGATCGGCCTCGTTGCCGTGCTCGCCTATGCCTATTTCGGGCTCAGGGCACGGCGCAGCCGCGAGCGGCATGGCTACGAAGCCGAACCCTTCACGCTGTTCGTCGTCAAGACCTTGGTGACCAGCGCTCTGGCGCTTTTTCTGGTCTACCAATTCGCCACCTACAGAGGTCTGCCAATCGTTCTCGTAGTGATGGGCGTGCTGATCTCGCTGTTCGTCTTCGTCACCAAACGCATGACGGTCGGCCGCCGTATCTACGCAATGGGCGGCAATGCCAAGGCGGCTCAGCTATCGGGTATCAAGACCGAGCGGCTGACCCTGATGGTGTTCATCAACATGGGCGTGCTCTCGGCGCTCGGCGGGCTGATCATTGCGGCGCGCCTTGGCCAGGCGGTGCCGGCGGCCGGCCTCGGCAGCGAGCTCGACGTCATCGCCGCTGTGTTCATCGGCGGCGCTTCGGCGATGGGCGGCGTCGGTCAAGTTATAGGCGCGGTGGTGGGCGGTTTCATCATGGGCGTCATGAACAACGGCATGTCGATCATGGGCGTCAATGTCGATTGGCAACAGGTGGTCAAAGGCCTGGTGCTGCTCGGCGCCGTGGTCTTCGACGTCTACAACAAGAACAAGGCTTGAGGGCGAGGGGACTCATGCATGTCGCCAAACGTGTGCAGCGTGTTGGGACAACGGCATGCATAAAAACAAGGATTAAAGCGGGCCTCTTTTCAAACGCGGCGCGCTTTTAGGAGGCACGGGTCACATCGCGGCGCTGCCGGGCGGCGCAAAGAAGTCCCCAAGGGGACCGGGCCCGCGAGCGCAATCCGGACGAAGAGTTCACCAGTGGCGCGGATACCATCCGAGCCGCGCTGGTCAAGGTTTGCCAACCCGGCAGCCAGGCCAAAGGCAATTGAGAGAGGGTACATCATGCTGATCTCCCAGATCCTCGACGACGCAGAGACCATTCGCGTCGTTGCCCGCAACGGCGGCAAGACCCGGATCATCAACGGCGCCCGCAGCGTCTATTCGCTGGCGATGGAGGCCGCGCGCACCGGCACCGGACTTGTCGCCCTGATCGAGCGCAAGGGCTTCGGTGAAGCGCTCGACCTCGATGCCGCCTACAAGAAGGGGCGGCTGTTGTCGCCAATCAACCATCCCGACCCGGCGCATCTCCATCTCACCGGCACAGGGCTGACGCATCTCGGCTCCGCGGCGACCCGCGATTCCATGCACAAGAAGCTCAGCACCGACGGCGAAGAGCAGCTCACCGATTCCATGAAGATGTTCCGCATGGGCCTGGAGGGTGGCAAGCCCGCCAAGGGCCAGACGGGCGTGCAGCCGGAATGGTTCTACAAGGGCAACGGCACCATGGCGGTGGCGCCCGGCGCGGCACTTTTATCGCCCGCTTTCGCCCAGGATGCAGGCGAGGAGCCGGAAGTCGCCGGCATCTATGTCATCGGCGACGACGGCGTCCCGTTCCGCGTCGGCTTCACACTGTCAAACGAGTTTTCCGACCACGTCACCGAGCGCGTGAACTATCTTTTCCTCGCGCATTCCAAGCTGCGCAACGCTTCGTTCGGGCCGGAGATCCTGATCGGCGACCTGCCCTCCGACGTCAGGGGTACCTCGCGCATCCTCCGCGACGACAAGCTGCTGTGGGAAAAGCCGTTCCTGTCGGGCGAGGCGAACATGTCGCACACCATCGCCAATCTCGAACATCACCACTTCAAATATTCGGCCTTCCGCCAGCCGGGCGACGTTCATGTGCACATGTTCGGCACGGCGACACTGTCCTTCGCCGACGGCATCAGGACCGAAGCCGGCGACGTGTTCGAGATCGAGGCCAAGGATTTTGGCCTGCCGCTGCGCAACCCGCTTGAAATCGAGCAGCCGGTGAGGGTGGCGGTGAAGGCATTGTAAGCTTGCGCCGAAATTTGGGAGTCGAGGAATGAACAGGATTCAGCTTGGCATAATGTTCGCAAGCCTGACTCTGTTCCTCGCCCAGACATCGTCTACGGGCTACGGCGCCGGCCAATGCAGCGCAAAGTCCTACCGCGAAGCCCGCTCGGCGATGACGGGCCGGCTTCTGGCAACTGGCTATTCGAAAGCACAAGTTGGCTTTCTGATGCGCAACGCGGATCGCATGACGTCCGCGCTTCGCAGCGACAAGCTGAACGGTAGTGGCCGAGCTTGCGGCATCCACTCCGCCAGAGCCCATGTCCTTGGCTGTCTCGACAAGCAGCTTTTCCCTTTGCGGTCTGGTTCGAGCGCCTCGCTCGACGACGAGAAGCAGACCCCAGGATTTTGGGGCAAGAAGCGCCTGAGAGTGCGTGAACTGCTCTTTATCGGCCAATTTCATGGCTGCCTGGGTGCCGCGAAAGAGTATCTGTTTCGCGGCTGACCCGGGCGAACATGAATCTCAATAAATATCGAAATCGAAATATTTGGCCTGGATCTTCTTGTAGGTGCCGTCTGCGACGATCGCATCGATCGCGGCGTTGAGCTTCTCGCGCAGCGCATTGTCTTCCTTGCGCACGGCGATACCGGCTTCGGTCTCGGTGCCCTTGACGTCGCCGACCATCTTGCAGCAGCCGTCGCTCGACTTCTTCATCCAGTCCATCAGCACGAATTTGTCTGAAAGGACGGCATCGAGACGGCCGTTCATCAGGTCGGCGACCGCCTCTTCCTGGGTCGGATAGAGCTTCGCCTCGGCGCCGGCCTTGCTATAGACATCCTGGGCATAGTCGGCCTGGGTGGTCGAAGCCTGGGCGCCGACTGTCTTGCCGGCGAGTGCGGCGGGTTCGGTCGAGGCAATATCGCTGTCCTTCAAGGCCACCAGCGAAAGCGGCGTGGTATAGTATTTGTTGGTGAAGGAGACCTGCTTCTTGCGCTCCTCGGTAATGCTCATGGACGCGATGATGGCGTCGAACTTTCTGGCCTGGAGCGCCGGGATCATGCCCTCCCAGTCCTGCGTGACAAGTTCGCATTCGACCTTCATCTGAGCGCAAAGCGCATTGGCGATGTCGATGTCGAAGCCGGTGAGCTTGCCATCCGCGGTGATGGTGTTGAACGGCGGATAGGCGCCTTCGGTGGCGATCTTCAACTTTTCCTGTGCTTGCGCCGACAAGGACCCGGCAGCCATCACCAGCATGGCAGCTGTTGCTGCCGATGCGATCCATCTTGAAATCTGCATTTCTTTGTTCCCTTGGTTTCAACCACCATGACGGTTGGGCACAGCCAAGCACGGCTCGCAAGGTCAGGCAAGCACAGTCTGATTGATCGGGGATCAGCGCGCGGCGCGGAAATGTTTGGACAGTTTCAGGCCCTGTGCCTGATAGTTCGAGCCGAGATCTGTGCCGTAGAGCGCCTGCGGCCGCTTCAGCATATGCTCGTAGACCAGCCGTCCGACGATCTGGCCGTGGTCGAGGATGAACGGCACTTCGTGGCTGCGCACTTCGAGCACAGCCCTGCTGCCGGTGCCGCCGGCCGCCGAATGGCCGAAGCCCGGATCAAAGAAACCGGCATAGTGGACACGGAATTCGCCAACCAGCGGATCGAAGGGCGTCATTTCGGCGGCATAGAGCGGCGGCACATGCACCGCCTCCTGGCTGACGAGGATATAGAATTCATCGGGATCGAGCACCAGTTCGCCGGCACCGCTCTTGTAGAGCGGCTCCCAGAAATCGACAATATCCTGCGCGGCGCGCTTGTCGACATCGACCAGGCCGGTGTGGTGCTTGCCGCGGTAGCCGACCAGCCCGTCCTTGTCGCCATCGAGGTCGATCGACAGTGCGATGCCGCCGCCGGAAATATTCGGCGGCTCGGTGGCGACGAGCGTTTCGGCACGATGCAATTCGTGCAGCTCGCTTTCCGACAAAAGCGCATTGCCGGTGCGGAACCTGATCTGCGACAGCCGCGAGCCGGCACGGACGACGATCGGAAAGGTGCGCGGGCTGACCTCCAGATAGAGCGGGCCGTTGTAGCCGGCAGCGATCTTGTCGAACTCGTGGCCGCGATCGGTCATCACTCGGGTGAAGATGTCGAGGCGTCCGGTCGAGCTCTTCGGGTTGGCCGAGGCCGAAACGTTTGCCGGAAGCGCCAGGCTCTCGAGCAGCGGCACGATATAGACGCAGCCCGTCTCCAGCACCGCGCCATCAGCGAGATTGAACTCGTGCAGCTTCAGGCGGTCGAGTTTTTCAGCAACCCTGTGGTTCGGGCCGGGCAGGAAGGAGGCGCGCACCCGCCAGGCCTTGTCGCCAAGCCTGAGGTCAAGGCTGGCCGGCTGGACCTGGTCGGCATCAAGCGCGCGCAGCGATTTCAGCGCGCCCGACTGGAACAGCGCGGAAATGTCCTGATCGGGAAGAATGCCTGTCTGCCGCAAAGTCTGGCTCCGCTCGAAGGCCGGGCGTGGTCTCGTTTTGTCGCAGGTTCCTGCCGCGGAACCCGCTGGTACAAACCTCTTAATCATGCCGGCAATTGACGCAAGCGCGGTGCGGGTCTAAAGGGTCGTTATCCCGTGGTGATTTGGCCGGTCGGCTTGCAGCCACGTTAAACAAGTCGCTAAAGGACCGTCGGGCCGAAAGGCCGTATGGACCGGTTGCGACTTTCGCGGCCGGTTTTTTTGTATGTGGGCCATTTTTGGTGTTTGGAACAAGGTGATGACGAGCAACAAGCGCAACTGGAAGCCTCAGACCGCACTCGTGCATGCGGGAACGCTGCGTTCCGGCTTCGGCGAAACCTCCGAGGCGATGTATCTCACGCAAGGCTATGTCTACGACACGGCGCAGGCGGCGGAGGCCCGCTTCAAGGGCGAGGAACCGGGCTTCATCTATTCGCGCTATGCCAATCCGACGGTCGACATGTTCGAGAAGCGCATGTGTGCGCTGGAAGGTGCCGAAGATGCCCGCGCCACAGCATCCGGCATGGCGGCTGTTACAGCGGCGTTGCTGTGCAGCGCCAAGGCCGGCGACCATATCGTGGCGGCGCGCGCGCTGTTCGGCTCCTGCCGCTGGGTGGTCGAGACGCTGGCGCCGAAATACGGCATCGAGGCGACGCTGGTCGACGGCACCGAAATCGCGAATTGGGAAAAGGCGGTCAGGCCCAACACGAAGCTGTTCTTCCTTGAAAGCCCGACCAATCCGACGCTGGAAGTCGTCGACATCGCAGCCGTCGCCTCCCTTGCGAATTCCATCGGCGCGCGGCTGATCGTCGACAACGTCTTTGCCACGCCCTTGCAGCAGAAGCCGTTGCAACTCGGCGCTCATATCGTCGTCTATTCGGCGACCAAGCACATCGACGGCCAGGGGCGCTGCCTCGGCGGCATCATCCTGTCAGACAAGAAGTGGATCGACGAGAACCTGCACGACTACTTCCGCCACACCGGTCCCAGCCTGTCGCCCTTCAACGCCTGGACGCTGCTGAAGGGCCTGGAGACGCTGCCGCTGCGCGTGCGCCAGCAGACGGAAAGTGCCGGCCGGATCGCTGACTTCCTCGCCGAGCGATCGGAGATTGTCCGCGTCATCTACCCCGGCCGCGCCGACCATCCGCAGGCGGCGGTCGTCAAGAAGCAGATGTCGGACGGCTCGACGCTGATCTGCCTCGACGTCAAGGGCGGCAAGCAGGCGGCCTTCGCCTTCCAGAACGCGCTCGATATTGTGCTGATCTCCAACAATCTCGGTGACGCCAAGAGCCTGATCACCCATCCGGCGACGACGACACACAAGAATCTGAGCGATGAGGCGCGCGCCGAACTCGGCATCGGGCCAGGCACGCTCAGGCTGTCCGTCGGCCTGGAGGACACCGACGACCTGCTCGAAGACATCGAGCAGGCACTGAAAGCCGCCAGATAGGTATACGCACTGGGCGGCGTCGCTCGAATATAAAAGCGGGCGCTGTCAGGCGCCCGACGGGGTCTCTTCCAATTCCGCAACGGCGCTGGTGTGGATGGTCATCGTGTTGCCGCGCCAGTCGACGGCACCGCTGAGCCAGCCACGCGCCCAGACAATCGGCAGGATGCAATCGCGCACCATCATCGCCGGGATCATGCGCAGCGACAGGTGCCAGCCCTTGGCCGAGGCGAGAGCGCATTCCGGGAGATAGGCGACTACCAGCACAGCGATGGCGGTTGCCGACAGGCTGAAGCCGGCGCCTGCTGCCGCAACCAACGCAAGCACCAGCGGCGGGGCCGCTCCGATCAGGATCTCGGGCGCGAAGAACAGTGGGAAGGTGACGCGGCGCAGGCGTGCCCAGCGGGCCTGGCGCGACCAGGTTTCGCCAAGCCTGCGCAAACCGAGCGGCTGCTCGAAGGGCGAGCCGACGAGATTGACGCGCAGTCCGAGCCCGTTGACCAGCTTGGTCGCGGCGGCATCCTCGGCAATCTCGGCTGCAAGCGCACGGATGCCGCCACTGGCGTCGAGCATGGGCTTGTTCCACAACATGCTCTTGCCTTGGGCAAAACCGAGGCCGAGCGCCTCGCCGGTATATTGCCAGCGCGCCTGCAGCGTGTTGAGGAAGGCGCATTCGACCTCCGCCCAGAACCCGTCCGGCCGCGAGCCGATCGGCGTCGAGCAGACAAGACCGGTGTCCGGCCGCCATGCCGCCATCAGACGCTGGACATAGTCCCTCGGCATCAGGACGTTGGAATCGGCAAGGATGACCCAGCGGTGGCGCGCGGCCTCCCAGCCCTTCACGCAATTGTTGAGTTTCGGATTGCCGCTGATGCGGTCGTCGCCGACGAGCAGCCGGGCCGGCACGGCCGGAAAGCGGGCAATCGCATCGGTGATCGGCCCGACCACCGGGTCGTCGGCATGGGCGACGCAGAAGATGAGCTCATAGCGCGGCCAGTCGAGCGAGAAGGCGCGCTCGAGCGTTTCCTCGGCAAACGGCTCGACGCCGCGCGACGGCACGACGATCGACACCGGCGGCGCCTTGCCGGCTGCCGGCGCGATTCTGCCAGGCCGTTTCAGCTTCAACGAAGCGAGCAGGATGCTGGCGAGATTGACTAGAAGCAGAGCTGTGGAAAGCAAGGCGGCTGTGACTGTCAATTCCATCGATATCTGGTCACTCCAGAAAAAACCGGACGCATGGAGCCGTTTCAACAGTTCGACAGAATGCTGAGTCGCCGGCCCTGCACACCATCATTGTCATGTGTCACTTAAATGACATTGTTCTTCGGCACCTGCGCGCAAAGGAGTCGGGCAATGACGGGAAGCCTCCCCGTTGACCAAACTGCGGAGAGCGTCGAATGTTCCGTCTGCATATTGTGGAGTAGTCTATGTACAGCGCCGTTACGCGCAACATCGAAGTACAGGTCAGGCCGTTCTATCTGGAAGATCGCTCCGACCCGTCGGAGAACCGCTATGTCTGGGGCTACCAGGTGACCATCGACAACCAGTCGGATGAATTCGTACAACTCCTGTCACGCTATTGGCACATCACCGACGGCACCGGCCGGGTCGAGGAAGTGCGCGGCGCCGGCGTTGTCGGCGACCAGCCCGAACTCAACCCCGGCGACAGTTATCAGTATACGTCTGGCTGCCCGCTCTCGACGCCGTCCGGCATCATGGTCGGCCACTATACGATGCGCAACAAGCGAGGCGAGACGTTCGACGTCGCCATCCCCGCCTTTTCGCTCGACCTGCCGGGCACGCGGCGCACCGTCAACTGACCAGCTAGACCTGATCCATCCCGATAGAATCGGGATGGGCTCTAACCCTTAGACCAGGACCTTTTCCGAACCGAAGGTCAGCGAAGCAAAAAACGCTTCCACTTTTCGATGCGCGGACCTTCGGTCGGGATCATGGTCTACTGCGCCGCAGCAAACTCCGCCGGATCGAAGTCATATTGCTTCGAGCAGAATTCGCAGGCGACATGAATGCCGCCATCCTCGGTGCTGTCCCTGATCTCGTCGGCTGAGAAACCTTCGAGTATGCCGCGGATCTTCTCCTTGGAGCATGAGCACTCGTCGGCTACCGGTACGCCGCCGAAGACGCGGACGCCGTGCTCGTGGAACAGCCGGTAAAGCAACCGCTCGGCGCCGATCGTCGGGTCGATCAGTTCCGTCGGCTCGATGGTGCCAAGCAATGCCAGCAGTTCCTGCCAGGAATTGTCGGCCGGATCATGGATCTCATCGCGCGGATCGCCGTCGCCGCCCGGAAGGTCGGGCACGCGCATGCGTTCCGCCGATTGCGGCAGGAATTGCGCAAGGATACCACCGGCGCGCCATTGCTCGCGGGCACCGCCGACACCGGGCGTCAACAGCTTGGCCACCGAGAGTCTGAGGTCGGTCGGGATCTGTTCCGACTGGCGAAAATAGGTGCGCGCGGCCTCCGCCAGTGTCTCGCCGTCGAGCTGGACGATGCCCTGATAGCGCTGCGTGTGGGCGCCCTGGTCGATGGTCAGCGCCAGGACACCGCTGCCGAGCAGCGTCTGCTGCGAGGTCTCGCCGGCAGATGTCAGTGCCTCCAGCCGGTCGGCGTCGAAACGAGCATAAGCGCGCAGCGCCTGTGGCGTGGAAAAATCCGCGACCAGCATGTCGACCGGCCCGTCGGTGCGGGTCTGCAGGATGAACTTACCCTCGAACTTGAGCGAGGTGCCAAGCAGGACCGTCAGCACACAGGCCTCCGCCAGAAGACGGGCGACCGGTTCGGGATAGTCGTGACGGCCGAGGATCGCATCGAGCATCGGCCCGAGCTGAACGGTGCGGCCGCGCACGTCGAGCGGGCCGACCTCGAAGGGCACGACATGATCGTCGCCGGCGTAGCCGAATTCGCCGAGTTTGGGTTGATGTTCAGCCAACTGATGAGTTTCCAACATGACAAAGCTCCGGGGCGCGGCCATGCCGCCCTCCGGGGCGCATGCGTCGAAACGCGCTCGATTTGCGTGATGCGGCTGAGATAGGCATCACGTACTCCCGGATCAAGGCGGTCCGGATCAAGCGCCCAGACACCAGGCCAAAACCGCCTTCTGGGCGTGGAGCCGGTTCTCGGCCTCGTCGAACACCACCGAATGTGGCCCGTCGATGACCTCGTCGGTGACCTCCTCACCGCGATGCGCCGGCAGGCAGTGCATGAATAACGCGTCGGCTTTTGCCTTCGCCATCAGCGCCGCATTGACCTGGTAGGGTGAGAAGACATTGTGGCCGCGAGCACGGTGCTCCTGGCCCATCGACACCCAGCAGTCGGTGACGACGCAGTCGGCCTGGTGGACCGCCTCCTCAGGCGAGCGGGTGAAATTCAACTTGCCGCCATGGGCCGTCGACCAATCGACATGCTTCTGCGCCGGCTCGCTGCCTTCCGGCACGGCAACGTTGAGGTTGAAGCGGAACCGCGCCGAGGCCTCCAGCAGCGAATGCAGCACGTTGTTGCCGTCGCCGGTCCAGGCGATGGTCTTGCCGGCAACCGGACCGCGATGCTCCTCGAAGGTCATGATGTCGGCCATCAGTTGGCACGGATGGGTATCGTCGGTCAGCCCGTTGATGACGGGAACGGTGGCGTTCTCGGTCAGCTCCAGCAGCCGGTCATGCGATGTGGTTCGGATCATGATCGCATCGACATAGCGCGACAGCACCTTGGCCGTGTCGGCGATGGTTTCGGAGCGGCCGAGCTGCATCTCGGTGCCGGTCAGCATGATGGTCTCGCCGCCGAGTTGGCGCATGCCGACGTCGAAGGATACGCGCGTGCGCGTCGACGGCTTGTCGAAGATCATCGCCAGCACCTTGCCTTCGAGCGGTTTTGTCCGCTCGCCAGCCTTGAGCCTTGCCTTTCGCACGACGGCATCGTCCAGCATGAAGCGCAGATCGCCCTCGGAAACGGCGGAAAGATCGGTGAAATGGCGAAGGCTCATTTGGGGTCTTTCGACTGTTACTTCGCGGCAGCCGCGGCTATGGCATCGGCCAAGCCCCTGGCGCCGGCGCGGATGCGGTCGAGCGCTTCATGGATCTCGGCGTCGGTGACGGTAAGCGGCGGCAGCAGGCGAAGGACGTTGTCACCAGCCGGAACCGCCAGCAGATGCTGGTCGCGCAACGCCATATTTACCTTGGTGTTGGGTGCGGCGCATTTCAGGCCGAGCATCAGGCCGGTGCCCCTGATGTCTTCGATGATATCAGGAAATTCGTCGGCGACACCCGCCAGCCCCTGCTTCAGCAGCAACGCCTTGCGCTGGACATCCTCCAGGAAGCCGTCCTCCAGCACCACGTCGAGCACGGCGTTGCCGACCGCCATCGCCAGCGGATTGCCGCCGAAAGTGGTGCCGTGCACGCCGGCAGTCATGCCGACGGCCGCCTCGTCGGTGGCGAGGCAGGCGCCCACCGGGAAGCCGCCGCCGATGCCCTTGGCAACCGCCATGATGTCGGGCGTGACGCCAGCCCATTCATGCGCGAACAATTTTCCGGTGCGGCCGATGCCGCACTGGACCTCGTCGAAGATCAGGAGCAGGCCATGCTGTTCGCAGAGCTGCCTCAGCCGCTTCAGCGACTGCGTCGGCACCGGGCGGATGCCACCCTCGCCCTGCACCGGCTCGATCAGTATCGCGGCGGTCTCGGGGGTGATCGCCTTTTCGGCGGCGTCGATGTCGCCGAAGCCGACCTGGTCGAAACCTTCGACCTTGGGTCCGAAGCCTTCCAGGTATTTATACTGGCCGCCGGCGGCGATGGTCGCCAGCGTGCGGCCATGAAAGGCGCCTTCGAAGGTGATTATGCGAAAGCGCTCGGGATGGCCCTTGACGAAGTGGTAGCGCCGCGCCGTCTTGATGGCGCATTCCAGCGCCTCGGCGCCGGAATTGGTGAAGAACACCTTGTCGGCGAAGGTGGCGTCGGCCAGCCGCTCGCCCAGGCGGCTCTGCCCCGGAATCTCGTAGAGGTTGGAGACATGCCAGAGCTTGGCCGCCTGCTCGGTGAGTGCCGAGACCAGATGCGGATGGCTGTGGCCCAGCGAATTCACGGCGACGCCGCCGCCAAAATCGAGATATCGCTCGCCCTTGTCGGTGACCAGCCAAGTGCCTTCCCCATGGTCGAAGGCCAAGGGTGCGCGGGTGAAGGTCTCGAAAAGCGCCGAACCGCTCATTATATGCGTCTCCGGAACCGGAAAATCAAAAAGCCGCCAAAGCGGCGGCCTTTGGGGGCTTATCGTGTTTTTCGGCCATGAAGTCAACGAAAACGTCGCGCAAGGACGCGCGGCAAGCTCTCCAGCGAGACGCCGGCTCATCAGCGACCGGGCAAGTTGGGGAAAACCGAAAAAACCGATTCGTGTTGGCCCTCGGACTCTTGTCACCGAGTCAGCGCATAAGGTAATTGTAGTCGAGAAATAACTAGATTTCGTGCGGCGGACCTAATCACCCGATATATGTGGTGTCTGCCCGGCGGAAGCCGGATCGTGGAAGGATTCCGATCGCCGCACATTTCAGCAGGAGCGCGGTCTCATGAATTGGACTGACGAGCGGGTCGAACTTCTTAGAAAATTGTGGTCGGAGGGACTGAGCGCCAGCCAGATCGCCGCACAGCTTGGGGGTGTCAGCCGCAATGCGGTCATCGGCAAGGTGCATCGGTTGAAACTGTCGGGCCGCGGACGCTCGACCGCCACGCCGGCACGCCAGAAGAAGAGCGTACAGGGATCGAGCGTCCAGAAATCGGTGTCGCGGGCGGCAACCACTGCGCGGCATATCACCACGTCGATCGGCGCGACCGCGCTGCAGGCGCAATTCGACGCTGTACCGGTGGCGCGTCATTACGTCCGTCCGGTCGAGAACGTCGTCGTGCCGATCTCGCGGCATCTGCAACTCGTCGAGTTGACCGAGCGGACATGCAAATGGCCGAATGGCGATCCGCTTTCGGAAGAGTTCCATTTCTGCGGCAACGACGCGGCCGAAACCGGACCCTATTGCAAGTACCACGCCCGCATTGCGTTCCAGCCTGCTTCGGAGCGGCGGCGCAGCCGGTAGGGAATAGGGCAGTACAGAGTGAAGTGCAGAGAACCGCGCTCGTGAAGCGCTATCTCGCTCTACTGCCTCTCTTCACAGCCAGCCGCTCTTGCGGAAGCGCCAGTAGAGAAACGTGCAGACCAAAATAATCGCCGCCAGCACGATCGGATAGCCGTATTCCATCCTCAGTTCCGGCATGTCGTTGAAATTCATACCGTAGATGCCGGCGAGCGCCGTCGGCACCGCCAAGATGGCAGCCCATGAGGCAAGCTTCTTGGTGATCGCCGTTTCCTGGCTCTGGCCAACCAGAAGGCTCGCCTCGAAGGCAAAGGCGAGAACCTCCCGCAAGCTGTCGATCTTCTCCTGGACGGTGCGGATGTGGTCGGTGACGTCGCGGAACAGCGGATGCATGGCCTCATGGATCTGCGGCAGGTCGGCGCTTGTCAGCCGGCGGCAGACTTCCACCAGCGGCAGTGCTGCATTGCGCAGGCGCAACAGGTCGCGGCGCAGCATGTAAAGCCGTTCTATATCGGAGCCGGTCATTGGCTTTAGCAGAACCTTGTCCTCGATAGCCTCGACCTCATCCTCGATCTGCTCGAGCACCGGCATGTAATTGTCGACGATGAAATCGAGGATGGCATAGAGGACGAAATCCTCTCCCTTGGCCAGCGAATGCGGGCAGCTTTCCCAGTGCTGGCGAACGGCGGCATAAGAAGTCGATGGACCGTGCCTGACGCTGACGATGTAGCCGGCGCCGACGAACAGATGGGTCTCGCCGAAGGTGACGCGGCCGTCGATCAGCTGGGCCGTACGGGCAACGATGAACAAGGCATCGCCATATTGCTCGATCTTGGGCCGCTGGTGCGGATGCTCGGCGTCCTCGATCGCCAGATCGTGCAGATGGAATTGCGCCTGGACGCGAAGCAACAGGTTGCGGTCCGGCTCCAGCAGGCCGATCCAGACGACATGGCCTGGCTTCCTAGCCCATTCGCCAGCTTCCTCGATGGGAATGTCGGCAATACGCCGGCCGGCGGTATAGACGCTGGAAGCGATGATGGCCGATGTCGGCGGGGCCGGCGTCAGGTTCCGAACGGTTTCTATCGCTACCTCCTGGAGACATGGCCTCGGGTCAGGATCAGGAACGTTCGGTAAAGCTTAGCCTAAATCAGCAATGGGTTCGAGAGGTGGCCGCTCACTTCGCCGGTGGCGTACCAAGAACAATCTTGTCTGTCTTGTCGCCCTTCGGCCGCTCGGCCGGCATCTGGTCGCCGGTGACGATGTAGTAGATCGTCTCGGCGATATTGGTGGCGTGATCGCCGATCCGCTCGATGTTCTTGGCGCAAAACAGCAGGTGCGTGCAAGGCGTGATGTTGCGCGGATCTTCCATCATGTAGGTCAGCAACTCGCGAAACAGCGAGGTGTACACGGCATCGATCTGATCATCGCGATCACGCACGAAGCCGATTTTTTCCACCGACCGCGACGCGTAGAGGTCGAGCACTTCCTTGAGCTGCGTCAACGCCAGGTCGGCCAAGGCCTCGATGCCGCGGAACAGGCTGGTCGGCTGGCGTCCTTCTATGACGGCAACCACGCGCTTGGCAACGTTCTTGCCGAGGTCGCCAACCCGTTCGAGGTCCGCCGAGATGCGGATCGCGCCGACGATCTCGCGCAAATCGGTCGCCATTGGCTGGCGCTTGGCGATGATGACGATCGCCTTGTCGTCGATGTCGCGCTGACCTTCGTCCAGAACGAGATCGTCACGGATGACCTTCTGGGCAAGGCCGGGGTCGGCGTTGACCAGGGCCGCTATCGCCTGTTCGACCATGCGTTCGGCATGCCCGCCCATCGCGGCGATGCGCTTCGACAGATATTTCAGCTCCTCGTCATAGGCGCTGACGATGTGCACGGACTGCATGGAAATGCCTTCCCGGGATCTGTGGCCGAGTCGTTCCTCGAATCCTCCGCTGATACGCTAGCCGGATGACAGAAAAAAGAAACGGCTTGTTAGCAGATAGTGCGGCGTCAGTGCGCCGGCAAATGAACCGAGAAGGCTGCGCCTTTGCCGACCTCCGACTTGATCGAGAGCCTGGCGTTGTGGCGCGTCAGGATATGCTTGACGATGGACAGGCCAAGGCCGGTGCCTTTCTGGGTCCGGCTGTTTTCGACATCAATGCGGTAGAAGCGTTCGGTGATGCGCGGGATGTGCTCCTCGGGAATGCCGGGACCGAAGTCCCGGATGGTGACGTCGATGCCCGGTTCTGGACCCTCATTGCTGTGAGCAATCGTCACCACGACACGTCCACCCGACTGTCCGTATTTGCAGGCGTTTTCGAGCAAGTTTTCGAAAACCTGGAAAAGTTCATCGCGATCCCCGGGCACATCAAGCGGCCCTTCTGCGAAATCCCGCTCGATGACAACGCCGTTTTCCCTGGCAAGCGGCCCAAGCGAATCGATGACGCTGTCGAGGGTCTGGCGGAGATCGACCTCGGTCCCCGGCTTCAGATAGGGTTTCATCTCCAGCCGCGACAGCGACAGCAGGTCGTCGATCAGGCGCGCCATGCGGCCGGTCTGGTTCTGCATGATCTGCAGGAACTGCTCGCGCGCCGCCGAGTCGTTGCGGGCCGGGCCGCGCAGCGTCTCGATGAAGCCGGAGATCGAGGCGAGCGGGGTGCGCAGTTCGTGGCTGGCATTGGCGATGAAGTCGGCGCGCATCCGGTCGATCCGGCGCGCCTCGCTCTGGTCCTTGAAGACCAGCACATAGAGGTCGGTGCCGTGGCCGACCGACGACGCACTCACCCGATAGGCCCGTTCGACCGGCAGCTTTTCGGTATAGTCAACGACATCCGAAGCGGCGGCGCCCGATAAAATACTGTCCAGCAAAGCCTGCATCTCGGGCGCCCGGAATTTCAGCGACAGCGACATGCCCGGTGCGATGCCGCCGAAGGCGGCGAAGGCGGCGGCGTTGGCATGGACGATCGTGGCGGTGCGATCGAAGATGATCAGCGGATCGGCAACGGCGGCCGCCAGATATTCTCCCGACAGCTGTTGTAGCCCGCCCGCCTCGATCGCCGCGGCATCCTCCGCGGACTGGCGCGCAACGCTGGCCGGCAGCATCGCGGCGGCAAGCAGCAGTACGGCACATGCCAGCAGCACCACATAGCCGGACGTGTCTGCGAAACCATAGACGGTCAGGACCGCGACAATGCCGGCGGCCAGCAGCCAGCGGCTGTTCCACAACCGGGTAGTGACCAGTTGCGCCGTGCTTCGCTGTTCTGCGCCGCCCATGTCAGCCATTGTCAGCCATTGTCAGCCATTCGCACGCACTGTGCCTCCGCCCCCACCCGGCCGGTCGGGTGGAACTTCCCGCTGGACCGGCGCTAGAGCGCCGTGCGTCCAATTGGACGCACAAAGGACGCTCTACCACTCTCAATCTGCCGCATCGTTCTTTCCGAAATCGATTCCGATTTTCGGGCCGATGCAGTAAGGCTCCCAATAGCATGAGTCCGGAAACTGGAAAGGTTCGTCTCGATGAAAAACTCCAAGGAAGATGCCGCGGCGCCCGTTCCAGGTCCGCTGAAGATCCGCATCGACGGCAAGGCGCTCGAGTTCGACATCGAGGATCCCAAGCTTCCGGACTGGGTCGAACACAACAAGCTGACCGCCGGCGGCTACCCCTACGACAAGAAAATGAAAAGCGACGAGTATGACGAGACGCTCGAGCGGCTGCAGATCGAGCTGGTCAAGGCACAGGCATGGCTGCAATCGACGGGCAGGCGCGTGATGTCGCTGTTCGAAGGACGCGATGCCGCAGGCAAGGGCGGCACGATCTTCGCGCTGCGCCAGTACATGAATCCCAGAACAGCGCGCAACGTTGCGCTGACCAAGCCGACCCCGACCGAACTCGGGCAATGGTATTACCAGCGCTATGTCGCGCACTTTCCGACATCCGGCGAGTTCGTCACCTTCGACCGCTCCTGGTATAATCGCGCCGGCGTCGAGCCGGTCATGGGCTTCTGCACGCCGGAGCAGCATGAGAAATTCCTGGACGAGACGCCGTATTTTGAACGGATGATCTGTAACGAGGGCATCCATTTCTTCAAATTCTGGTTGAACATCGGTCGGGAAACACAGCTTGAGCGGTTTCACGATCGCCGCTGGAGTCCTTTGAAGAGCTGGAAATTCTCGCCGATCGACATTGCCGGCATCACCAAATGGGACGACTACACCAAAGCGCGCGACCTCATGTTCGAACGCACGCACGAGGAATTCGCGCCTTGGATCATCGTGCGGGCCAATGACAAGCGGCGCGCGCGACTTGCCATCATCCGACGCATCCTGTTGTCGCTTCCCTATGACGGCCGCGATCTCGACGCCATCGGCAAGGAAGACAAGAAAATCATCGGGGAAGGGCCTTCGTTCCTGGGACCACAGGCCTGAAGCACTGCCGCGCGCCCCAACGACGCGCGGCACGATTCCGGATATTCCTGTCATTCTGCCGAATGACTTCTCATGCCGCCAGCCGGGCAATCCGCTGCAGCCGCTTCAGCGTGGTATCGTCCTGCAAAGCCTGCTGAAACAGCGAAATCTCCTGGTCAATGCGATCGCAGAGCGCGCCTGTGTCGCCCTTGAGCAGGTCGCGCGTCTGCAGCAGGGCGGCGACCGGCTTCTTGGCGAGTTGCCTGGCTCTGCCAAGTGCGGCTTCCTCGACATCGCCCACCACGATCTCCGTGACCAGGCCAAGCATCCTGGCGTCCTCGGCACTGAGCGTGTCGCCCAGGCAGAAGAAGCGGAAAGCGCCGGCATAACCGAGTTTCTGCGGCGCCAGGATACTGGTCGCCGCGTCCGGCACGAGGCCGAAATCGACGAACGGCACCCGGAACGTGCTTTCATCAGATGCGATCACCATGTCGCAATGGAACAGGATGGTGCAGCCGACGCCGACGGCGTCGCCGTCGACACAGGCAAGGACCGGTTTGGGGAACGTCGCCAAGGTGCGGAACATGTCGGTGACGGCGGCGATCAATCGTTGATGCTTGGTGGCGTCGAGGAATTCTGAAAAATCGCCGCCGAGGCAGAAGCAGCCGGCGAGGCCGCGCAGCACCACGACGCGCACATCATCGTCGATTGCGGCTTCGTGGAAGATCTTGGCCAGGCTTTCATAGGCTCGCCCGTCCAGCACCGGCCGGCCGTCATCCGACGATACCGTGACGATCAGCGTATGATTGCGGAACTCTGTTTGCGGATGGATGTTCATGGCTGTCTCCAATTCTCACGAGGCCTGCCTCATTCCGAGCCTGTCGGGATAACCCCTGGCCAGCACTGGCGCGAAATGACTGCGACGCGAGCGCACCACCTCAAGCGTATGCTCGTTGAAGGTGAGCAGCGTCGCGACGACCTGCTGGTTGCCATAGGTGCGCTGGTAGCCAAGCGGCTTCGCCAGGAAGTGCAACTGCAGCGCCCGCAGAACCCACATCGGCTCGAACTCGATGATCACCTGGTTGACGTTCCGCTTCAGCCCCCACTCGACGAAGCCGGCAATGAGCTCGGTGCCGACCGTCGAGACGCCGCGCTTGCCGTCACGAAAGCCCGGCGCCACCGCATAGCGGGTCAGTTCCCACACGTTCGGCCCGGATGGCGGCGTCCCTTCATAGAGGTCCGCCAGCACCTCGGTCAGAAGATGCGCCCGCGTTGTCGGCAACATCCGCTGATAACCGGCGAGTTCGCCATTGCGGATGACGAGCTGATGCACCGCCTCATCATGGTCGAACTGATCGATCTCAAGGCCATCGGGGCGCTGCAGATCTGTCCACCCCATCTCCTCGACGAAAATCTTGTAGCGTAAACGATGAACGGCCTCCCAAAGGTCGGGACGTTCCATAAGTTCCTGTGTGGTAAGGGAAAAAAGCATCTGCCGTCTCCTAGGTTCAATAGGAAGATACGGCCGGGCTGTCCCGAGAAAATTACGCGATCACGTATGCAAGAATTTCTAGGCCGGCACGGCCGAGCTAGCTAATATAGCCGCGCCTTATCGCTTCCGCGACCGCCTGTACCCGGTTGACAGCACCGAGTTTGCTTTTGGCGTTAAGAAGGTGTTTCTCTGACGTATGTTCCGAAATGCCGAGAATCTGTGAGATCTCCCATTCGGACTTGCCGACGGCGGCCCATTGCATGCATTCGCGCTCACGCGGCGTCAGTTCGACGTGGTCGATGGTCTTGGCCGCCATCGTGTGGATCTGCATGGCGCGGCCAATCGCATAGGTCGCCACCAGCGACACCAGCCCAAACTCGGCGCCCGACAATTCGACGGCCTCGCCGCCCAGCGACACCATGACGATCTGGCCATCGAGCGTGATCAGCGGGAAGGCCAATCCGTCGCGCAGCTTGAATTCGCCGGCGTCCCCCATCACTTCGCCGCTGCTCTTGTCGATGCGGATGCCCTGAGACGCCTCCCGCCACTGGAACGGCGCCTGAAGCTGCTTCATGTGGCTGACGACGGGGTCGTGGTCGACATAGTTGCGCGCCACATAGCGCTCCAGCCATTCTCCCGGCCACTCGCAAAGCAGCACATGGTCCTTTTGCTGGCCTCTTGGCGTGCCCGGTTGCGGAACCGTCCCGGCCATAAGTGCCGTCAGACCGAACTCCGAGGTTATGCCAAGCAGTTTTTCGCAGACCGCAGCCGCCGTATTGGCGTGCTGCAGCTGATCTATGAATTCCAGTGTGCGATCGAAGTGGCCCATTGCAACATCTACCCCATGTTGCCTTCCGCGTTGAGATCAACGGTCTAGTGCTTGACCCGCACTTTGCCATCGACCCCGGATTACAAACCTGCTCCTCTCTGTTTGCAGCGCCTTGCGGCTACCCTCCAGCCGACGCCCCACATGTTTGCAAGCTCGCTGAAGCATAACCCTAAATCGGCGTGATGAAATCAAAAACCGTTGTGCCTGTGGCATTTTCGTACCAAAAGCCACATTGGACAGGACAGGGCGGAGCTCGATCGTGGCAATTCGGTGGACAACCATCGTCTTGATGCTGGCAATGACGGGACCACAGTGGCTCGCGGGAGCGCGAGCCGCGGAGCCGCAAGTGCCGGTGCTGTGGGATGCCAAGGAGCGGCTGCCGAAGCCTGACCTTTCCGCGCTGCCGCGTCTAAGATTCCTGACCACCACCGATTTCCCGCCGTTCAACTTCCTCGACGGAGCGGGTCGCTTGTCCGGCTTCCACGTCGATCTGGCGCGCGCCATCTGCGCCGAACTCGGCATCGCGGAAAAATGCCAGATCCAGGCGCTGCCTTGGGCCGAGCTCGAAGGAGCGCTGCAGAAGGGTGAAGGTGAAGCGATCATTGCCGGCATCGCCGCCACACCGGAGTCGCGGTCGAAATATGCCTTCTCACGTTGCTACCTGCAGTTTCCGGCGCGCTTCATCATGCCGAAGACAAAGGCGCTCACGGAACCGATCTTCGACAGACTGCGCGGCAAGCGCGTCGGCGTGGTCGCCGGGTCCGCGCATGAGCGGATGCTGCGCGATTATTTCGGCACCGTTCAGGTCGTCCCCTTCGACCGGCCGGAAGAGCTCTACGATGACCTCAAGGCTGGCAAGGTCGACGCCGCCTTCGGCGACGGCATGCGCTTCGCCTTCTGGCTGGGGGGGTCGGATGCGGCAGCATGCTGCCGCTTTGCCGGCGGCCCGTATCTGGCGCCCGAATATCTGGGCTCGGGCATGGTCATCGCCACCAGGGCCAACGATCCGGCGCTGGCCGCTGCGTTCGACTACGCGCTGCAGGAGATTTCGGTGAAAGGCACCTTCGCCGAATTCTACCTGCGCTATTTTCCGGTCAGCTTCTTCTGATCCCTCAGGGCTGGATCAGTTCAGCGTACGCAGGCGGGCCTTGGCGGCACGGGCGATGGCGGCGACGGTGAGCGTGTCGAGATCGAGCTGGCGACGGATAAGCTGCAGCACCCTCACCTCCTCCAAACGCATTTCGAGGTCGACGGCCGCAACCTCGAAAGCTGCGGCATAGGCGGTATCAAGCAGGCGTTCGGGCAGTGCTTCAGCGACGCGGGCCAAAACGCCTTCCAGCCCGTCCTTTTCGTGCAGCATTTTTTGGCAGTCCTGGGCGACGCCGACCAGCCGGTCGTGGCCGAAATCCTCGAACACCGGCCATGAGCGGACGACGTCGCCGATCCGCGCCAGTTCGACATCGGTCATGTCGCGATCGGACGCGGAGGTGATGACCATCAGATAGATCAGGGCTTCATGCGGCGGCAACGACATTTAAAAAACTCCTCAAACGGGCTCCGAAGTTAGGAACGCGGCACCGACGCCGCAAGGAAAAAGAGCCGCGATCGTTGACGCCCACGGCAGGCACGCCTAGAGACCGGTTGAAAACCTCTTCCGGCCCCTTTTTCGGCGATGCCGGCGAACGATTTGGAAAACATTGACATGGCGGGATCAAACATCGTCGATCTCAATCCCGAGGTGCTTGCGGCAGCGGCTGAAAGCAAGGCGTGGCCGTTCGAAGAAGCCAGGAAGATCGTCGAGCGCTACAAAGACACTGATTTTCCCGAAACCGTTCTGTTTGAGACGGGCTACGGTCCGTCGGGGCTGCCGCACATCGGTACTTTCGGCGAGGTCGCACGCACCTCGATGGTGCGCCATGCCTTCCGCGTCCTCACCCGGGACGCGGTCAAGACCAAAATATTGTGCTTTTCCGACGACATGGACGGCATGCGGAAGATTCCGGACAACGTCCCCGATCGCGCCGCACTCGAGCCGCACCTGCACAAGCCGCTCTCGTCCGTCCCCAACCCTTTCGGCGGCGACTATGCGAGCTTCGCAGACCACAACAACGCAATGCTTTGCCGTTTCCTGGACACGTTCGGCTTCGACTACGAGTTCGCCAGCGCGACGGAATACTACAAGGCTGGCCGTTTCGACGACGTTCTGCTGCGCGCTGCCGAACGTTTCGATAAGATTATGGACGTGATGCTGCCGACGCTCGGAGTGGAGCGTCAGGCGACCTACAGTCCGTTCTTGCCGATTTCCCCCAAAAGTGGCCGCGTGCTTTACGTCCCCATGAAGCGTATCGACGCCAAGGCCGGCACTATCACCTTCGATGATGACGGCACCGAAACCACGCTGCCCATAACCGGCGGCAGGGTGAAGCTGCAATGGAAGCCGGATTTCGGCATGCGCTGGGCGGCGCTCGGCGTCGATTTCGAAATGTTCGGCAAAGACCACCAGACGAATGCGGTGATCTACGACCGTATCTGCAATATCCTGGGCGGGCGCGCGCCGGAGCATTTCGTCTACGAGCTGTTCCTCGACGAGAATGGCCAGAAGATTTCGAAGTCGAAGGGCAACGGACTGACCATAGACGAGTGGCTGACCTACGCGCCGACCGAAAGCCTCGAACTCTACATGTACCAGCGGCCGCGGCAGGCAAAGAAGCTCTATTTCGACGTCATTCCGAAGGCGGTGGACGAGTATTACGCCTTTTTGTCCGCCTATCGCCGGCAGGAGTGGAAGGAGCGGCTGGGAAATCCCGTCTGGCACATGCATGACGGTAACCCGCCTGTCGTCGACCTGCCGGTGTCGTTCGCGCTGCTGCTCAATCTGGTCAGCGCCTCGAACGCCCAGAACAAGGACGTGCTGTGGGGGTTCATATCGCGCCACACATCGGGCGTGACGCCGAGGACCCATCCCGAGCTCGACCGGCTGGCCGAATATGCGATCCGCTATTTCGACGATTTCGTGAAGCCGGCCAAGGTGTACCGGGCCGCCGACGCGGTCGAGCGCGAGGCGCTGACGAAACTGTCCGAGGCGTTCGCCGCGTTGCCGCCAGATGCCAATGGCGAGGTGATCCAGAATGCAGCCCTAAACGTCGCGCGCAAGATTAAACGCTATCAGGACCATTCGAAGCAGAGCCCGGAGGGCGGGCCGGGCGTCTCTGTCGCCTTTTTCCAGATGATCTACCAGGTGCTGATCGGACAGGAG
>NZ_RZSU01000045.1:39067-51430 GCF_003997585.1 Mesorhizobium sp. M5C.F.Cr.IN.023.01.1.1
GCGCTCTACGGCATCGCAGAAACCCGCGCGCTCATTCAGAAGGCGCTGGCTGGTCAGCTGGCGGCGTAGCCGTCGTCTCGGTTGGCGGCGTAGCCGTCGCCGACGGATCGAGAATCAGCTGCGTCGGCTGCGCTGCCGCGACAGGTGCTGGTGCCGGAGGCAGGCCGGCGAGACTGGGCGCCGGCCCGAAAATGCCCTTCATCGCCGTACGCGCCTTCTCGCCGGCCTCGACGTAAGGGCCACCCTCGGCTGCGCGCGCCCAGCCGTTTTCGATCAACCACAGACCGACATCCTGGTTGCCAACGCGGCATTCGGCGGCGATCAGGTCGCGGCCGCCTTCGGGCGGCACCGCGCAAACCACCGCCCGGCCGCGTAAGAAAGCACGGAACGCCGTTCGCGCCCGGCTGCCGCACGTCCAAGACTTGCCGCCATCGGCGCAAGTCTCGTCCTGCCTGACGATGTCGATACCCGAAATCGCGACCGAGTAGCCCTTGGCCTCGATCATACCGGCGGCCGGCGCAACCGGCTGGAACAGTTTTGTCCCGTTCCAGTCGTCGGGCATTTTCAATTTGGGCGGTTTGGCCAGCGCTAGGTCACTCAGCGGCGCGCGCGGCTCGACCCGTTCAAGCTCTTCGGGCTGAAGCGGCGGCGGCGCGACGACCTCGGGATCGATGGCCCTGGAATGCGCCTCCGGCCTCGCCGCTTTGGGGCGCGGGATCGCGGCGGTGGCAGGCGCGTCGGATTGCGCCGCCATGCCGGCCTGCGCTCGAGCCGCGACACGGCCGTTTTCGCCTTGAAGCACGGCGCGGCCGCCGGCGCCGATCGCGGCCCCCATTACCAAGATCGTCAACACCGCAGCAGCTGCATGAAGCGGACGCACTGGCGGCCCCTACTGGCTTGCCCAGACAATCCGCGCCACCCATTCGACATCGCGCATAGGGATGTCGCGGTCCGGGTGATCGGGATTGAGCGAGACCAGCATGATCGACTTCGACGACTGACGGTCCAGCACCTTGGCCATGACCTCGCCGGCATTGGTCTTGACGACGACCCGGTCGCCCTTGCGGGTGGCAGCGCCCGGCTCGACGATCAGCACATCGCCATTGCGGTAGAGCGGCAGCATGGAATCGCCCTGGACCTGCAGCGCATAGGAGGTTTCGGTCGCCTGTGCCGGAAGCTCGATCAGGTCCCAGCCCTGCCCCGCCGGAAAACCGGCATCATCGAAGAAGCCGCCGGCGCCGGCCTGGGCGAAGCCGAGCAGCGGCACCGAAGACCTCTGTGGGGGCAAAGATCCGGGAACGGGCTTGCCGCGGCCTTCGACCAGTCCCGTGAATTCGTCGAGCGAGGCGCCCGTCGCCTCGATGATCTTGGCCAGCGATTCGGTCGACGGCCAGCGCGGCCGCCCGTCCGAGGACAGCCGCTTCGACTTGTTGAAGGCAGTCGAATCAAGGCCCGCTCGCTTCGCCAGCCCGGAGGCCGAGAGCGAATAGCGCTCGGCGAGAGCATCGATGGCGGCCCATACGCGGTCATGCGAGAGCACTTTTGCTCTCCTTCAGAACAGGAAAAAATACCTTCTCCGTTCTAACCGGTGGCCGTGATTTTGTCCACCACCGAAGGCGGCGTCACGCCGCCTTCTTGGCTTCGCTCCTGGCATAGGGATCGAAGCGTTCGTAGAAAGTCTCGCCCTTCTCCGCCATGTCGAGCAGGAGCTTCGGCGCCTTGAACTCGGCGCCGTACTTCTTTTGCAGGCCCTTGGCGATCTTGACGAATTTCTTTGAGCCGATGCCGTCGATGTAGGACAGCACGCCGCCGGTAAAGGGCGCGAAGCCGAAGGCGAGGATCGAGCCGACATCGGCTTCGCGCGGATCGGTGACGATGCCCTCCTCCATCACCCGCGCCGCCTCTAGCGCGATGGTGACCAGGAGCCGCTGCTTCAGTTCCTCATAGTCGACCTTTTCCGGCGCCAACTGCGGATAGAGATCCTTCAGGCCCGGCCACAACTTCTTCTTGGCAGGCTTTTGCGGATAGTCGTAAAAACCCTTGCCGTTCTTGCGGCCAAAGCGACCATGCGTATCGACCAGCGTGTTGATCAGCGCCATCTGCTTCGGGTCGACCGCGTTTTCGCCGAGATCGCGCATGGTCTGCTTCATGATCTTCTGCGCGAGGTCGATCGCCGTTTCGTCCGTGAGCGCCAAAGGACCGACCGGCATGCCGGCGGCCTTCGCCGCATTCTCGATCATCGGCGCCGGAACGCCCTCGATCAGCATCTTGTAGGCTTCCGACATGTAGCGCAGCACGCAGCGGTTGACGTAGAAGCCGCGCGTGTCGTTGACGACGATCGGCGTCTTCTTGATGGCGCGGACGAAGTCGATCGCGGCGGCCAGCGCCTTGTCGCCCGTCTTCTTGCCCAAAATGATCTCGACCAGCATCATCTTGTCGACCGGCGAGAAGAAATGGATGCCGATGAAATTCTTCGGCCGCGCCGAATTCTTCGCCAGCGACGTGATCGGGATGGTGGACGTGTTCGACGCGAAGACCGCCGACGGCTTCAGCATGGCCTCCGCCTTTTCGGTGGCGTCCTTCTTGACGCCCGAATCCTCGAACACCGCCTCGACCACCAGGTCGCAGCCTGCGAGGTCGGCATAGTCTGCCGTCGGCGTGATCAGCGACAGCAGCCTGTCCTTGTCCTCTGGCTTGGCGCGGCCCTTCCTGACCTGATCCGAGATCAGGCCGTCCGAATGCGCCTTGCCCTTGGCGGCAGCTTCAATGTCGCGGTCGAGCAGCACCACCGGAATGCCGGCCTTGGCCGTAACATAGGCGATGCCGGCGCCCATGAAGCCGGCGCCGAGCACGCCGATCTTCTTGAACTTGGTTTCCGGCACGCCGGCCGGGCGGCGTGCACCCTTGTTCAGTTCCTGGAGCGAGACGAACAGCGAGCGGATCATCGCCGCTGCTTCCCTGGTCTGCATGATCTCGGTGAAATAACGCTGCTCAATGCGCAAGGCGATGTCGAACGGCACCAGCAGGCCTTCATAGACGCATTTCAGGATGGCGGCGGCGGCAGGGTAGTTGCCATGGGTCTCGCGACGCAGGATGGCGATTGCCGGAGGCCACAGATTGGCGCCGGCCACCGAATAGACTGGGCCGCCGGACAGCTTGAAGCCCTTCTCGTCCCACGGCGCCACCGGTTTCAAGCCATTTCTGATCATGGCCTTGGCGGTCTCGACCAGCTTCTGCGGCTCGGCGATCTCGTGGATCAGGCCCATCGACTTGGCCTTTTGCGGCGACAGCGTCTGGCCGGAGGTCAGCATCTGCAGCGCCTGCTGCTGGTCGGTCAGCCGCGGCACGCGCTGGGTGCCGCCGGCGCCCGGGAAGATGCCGATCTTCACTTCGGGGAGCGCCATCTTGACCTTGTCGGAATCGGCCGCGACACGGCCATGGCAAGCGAGCGACAACTCGAATGCGCCGCCCATGCAGGTTCCGTTGATCGCCGACACCCACGGCTTGCCTGAGGTTTCCAGTTTGCGAAACAGGCCGGTCATATAGCCGGCATTTTCGAACAGCGCCTTGGTCGCCTTGTCCAGGTCCTTGGCTTTGTCGGCGGCGAAGGTCGCCAACATCTTCTGCAGCATGGTGATATCGGCGCCGCCAGAGAAACTATCCTTGCCGGAGGTGATCACCGCCCCCTTTATCGCCGCGTCGCTCGCCACCTTGTCGACGATGGCGTTCAGTTCCAGCATCGCTTCTTCGGTGAAGACGTTCATCGAGCGGCCAGGCATATCCCAGGTGACCAGCGCGATGCTGTCAGCGTCGATGTCGAGGGTGAAATTGGTGTAGCTCATCGTCTTTCTCCCGGTCAGACGCGTTCGATGATCGTTGCGGTGCCCATGCCGGCGCCGATGCAGAGCGTCACCAGCGCGGTGTTCAGGTCGCGGCGCTCCAGTTCGTCCAGCACCGTTCCGAAGATCATCGCACCTGTGGCGCCGAGCGGATGGCCCATGGCGATGGCGCCGCCATTGACGTTGATCCTATCGTGCGAAATGTCGAAAGCCTGCATGTAGCGCAGCACCACCGAGGCGAACGCCTCGTTGAGCTCGAACAGGTCGATGTCCGACAGCTTCATCCTGGCGCGCTTCAGCAGCTTCTCGGTCACGTCGACTGGACCGGTCAGCATCAGCACCGGTTCCGAGCCGATATTGGCGAATGCACGGATGCGCGCGCGCGGCTTCAGGCCGAGCGACTTTCCAGCCTTCTTGGAGCCGAGCAGAACGGCCGCCGCGCCATCGACGATGCCGGACGAATTGCCGGCGTGGTGGACGTGATTGACCTCCTCCACCTCAGGATGCTTCTGCACTGCGACGGCATCGAAGCCGCCCATTTCGCCGGGCATGACGAAGGACGGGTTGAGTGCCGCCAGCGACTGCATATCGGTCGCGGGCCGCATGTGCTCGTCGTGGTCGAGGATGGTCAGGCCGTTCTGATCCTTGATCGAGATCACCGAATTCTTGAAGCGGCCCTCGCCCCAGGCTTTGACGGCACGCTTCTGGCTCTCGACCGCATAGGCGTCGACATCGTCGCGCGAAAAGCCGTATTTCGTGGCGATCAGATCGGCCGAGATGCCTTGCGGCACAAACCAGCCCGGCAGGCCGACGGAAGGATCCATGAACCAGGCGCCGCCGGATGCGCCCATGCCGACGCGCGACATCGATTCGACGCCGCCGGCGATGACGATCTCGTCGGCGCCTTGCGCGATCTTGGCCGCGCCGAAATTGATGGCGTCCAGGCCAGAGGCGCAGAAACGCGAGATCTGCATGCCGGGCGCTTTCGTGTCGTAACCCGCCTCGAAGGCGGCGGCACGCGGAATGACAGAACCCGCCTCGCCGACCGGGTCGACGCAACCGAAGATGATGTCGTCGACGGTGCCGGTATCCAGCCCATTGCGGTCGCGGATCGCCTCAAGCACCTTGGCGCCGAGCCGCACCGCCGGCACCTCGTGCAGCGAGCCGTCCTTCTTGCCCCTGCCGCGCGGCGTTCGCACTGCGTCATAGACATAAGCTTCGGCCATTGGTGATCTCCTGTGATCTAGAATCGGGGTTCGACCACCACTTCGGTCCGCACCGAATTGGCGATGAAACAGGCGTCATGCGCCTTGTGGTGAATGCTCTCGATTGTAGCTACGTCCGCGTCGCATTCGACGAGCGGACGAAGGGTTACATGTGTGATGGCCGTGCGCCCTTCAGCATTCTTGGCCATCAGGCCTTCGGCTTCATCGTGATAAGATCGGACACTGACCTTAGCGCGTTTTGCCAGGTCCAGGAACCAGAGCATGTGGCAAGAAGAAAGCGAAGCGACGAACAGTTCTTCCGGATCAACGTTTTTTGCGTCGCTGAAAGGTGCCGCCACGATCGTCGGCGATGCGGAAGCGGAGACGGCCGCGCCGCCATCAAAATGAAGTTCATGGACGCGGGAATACCGGCCGGAGAGGAAATCCTCCCCTGCTCCCGGCTTCCAGCGAAGCTCAGCAAAATGCTTCGACATGCGACCTCCTAAAGGCTCCGCCCGATCAGCAATTTCATGATCTCGTTGGTGCCGCCGTAGATGCGCTGGACGCGGGCGTCGCGGAACATGCGGGCGATCGGATACTCATTCATGTAGCCATAGCCGCCATGCAATTGAAGGCACTCGTCGATGACTTTTCCCTGCAGGTCGGACAGCCAGTATTTGGCCATCGAGGCCGTCACCGGATCGAGGCCACCATTGATGTGGCGGGCGACGCAGTCATTGTAGAAGACCCGGCCGACGGTTGCCTCGGTCTTCAGTTCGGCCAGCTTGAACTGGGTATTCTGGAATTCGATAATCGCCTTGCCGAAGGCTTTGCGCTCCTTGACGTAGTCGATGGTCAACGCCAGCGCCCGCTCGATCATGGCCACGGCGCCGGTGCCGATCTGCAGCCGCTCTTGCGGCAATTGCTGCATCAGCTGGACGAAGCCCTGGCCTTCCTCGTGGCCGAGCAGATTGGAGGTCGGCACGCGCATATCGTTGAAGAACAGTTCCGACGTGTCGTTGGCCTTGAGCCCGATCTTGTCGAGGTTGCGGCCGCGCTCGAACCCTTCCACCTCGTCGGTCTCGACGACGATCAGCGAAGTGCCCTTGGCGCCCTTCTCCGGATCGGTCTTGGTGACGACTATGATGAAATTGGCGAGCTGGCCGTTGGTGATGAAGGTCTTCGAGCCGTTGACCTTGTACTGGTTGCCGTCCTTCTCAGCTCGCGTCTTGACGCCTTGCAGGTCGGAGCCGGCGCCGGGCTCGGTCATGGCGATGGCGCCGATCAGCTCGCCGGTCGCCAGTTTCGGCAGCCATCTCTTCTTCTGCTCCTCCGAGCCATAATGGAGGATATAAGGGGCGACAATCGAATTGTGCAGGCCGATGCCGAAACCGTCGACGCCGACGTGGCCGATCGCCTCGATGATGGCGCTCTCATGCGCGAATGTCCCGCCCGAACCGCCATATTCCTCCGGCATCGAGGCACAGAGCAGACCGGCCGCGCCCGCCTTCAGCCAGCACTCGCGGTCGACCATCTCGTTCTTCTCGAACTCGTCATAGCGCGGCGCGATCTCTTCCGACATGAAGCGGTGCGCCATGTCGTAGAGCATGCCGACCTCATCCGCCGCCCAGGCGGGTTTGGGCAAAGCAAGCACTTCGGCAGGATTTGTCGCCACGATTTCCTCCGTGTATCGACAGGTTAAGGCCGGCTGTATCGACGCTGTCGAGCTTAGAACGCTTCCGCTGGCAGTGCCATCAATGTCTCGGCGCCGCTGGAGATGCGGGCGAGGTGTGCCGACGTTTCCGGCATGATCCGCTCCATGAAGAAGCGCGCCGTCACAAGCTTGCTGTCGTAGAAGGTCGAAGGCCCATTGGCGCCACTCGCCAATTTCGCCCCGGCTGCCTTGGCCATATGCGCCCACATGTAGCCCAGCGCCACAAGGCCGAAGAGATGCATGTAGTCGGTTGAGGCGGCGCCGGCGTTGTCGGGCTTGGCCATGCTGTTCTGCATCAGCCACATCGTCGCCGCCTGCAGATCGTTGAGGCCCTTCTTCAGCGCCTTGGTGAAAGGCGCCATCTTCTCGTCGGTGCGGTTCTCCTCGCAGAATTCGCCGACCTCCTTGAAGAAGGCCTGCACGGCGCGGCCGCCATTCAAGGCCAGCTTGCGGCCGACGAGGTCGAGTGCCTGGATGCCGTTGGCGCCTTCGTAGATCATGGCGATGCGAGCATCGCGCACGAACTGGCTCATGCCGTGCTCTTCGATGTAGCCGTGGCCGCCGAACACTTGCTGCGCCATCACCGCGTGGTCGAAACCCTTGTCGGTGAGCACGCCCTTGACCACCGGCGTCATCAGGCCGGTGTAGTCGTCGGCAGCCTGGCGGTCCTTGTCGTCACTGGCACGGTGAGCGATGTCCGACTTGATCGCCGTCCACAGCGCCAGCGCGCGGCCGGCCTCGTTGAAGGCCTTCATGGTCATCAGGCTGCGGCGGATGTCGGGATGGACGATGATCGGATCGGCTTTCTTGTCCGGCGCCTTCGGCCCGGACAACGAGCGACCCTGCAGGCGATCCTTGGCATAGGACACAGCGTTCTGGTAGGCGACCTCCGACAGAGACAGCCCTTGCAGGCCGACGCCGAGCCGGGCTTCGTTCATCATCGTGAACATGGCCTTCAGCCCGCCATTGGCCTCGCCGAGCAGCGTGCCTTGCGCCTCGTCATAGTTCATGACGCAGGTCGAATTGCCATGGATGCCCATCTTCTCCTCGATCGAGCCGCAGGACACGGTGTTCTTCTCGCTAGGATTGCCTGATGCATCGAGCTTGAGCTTCGGCACGATGAACAGCGAAATGCCCTTCACGCCTTCCGGTGCGCCCTCGATGCGGGCCAGCACGAGGTGGACGATGTTGTCCGACATGTCGTGCTCGCCGGCCGATATGAATATCTTCTGGCCTGAGATCCTGTAGGTGCCGTCGCCATTGGGAACCGCCTTAGTGCGCAGCAGGCCGAGATCGGTGCCGCAATGCGGCTCGGTCAGGTTCATGGTGCCTGTCCAGGCGCCCTCGACCAGCTTCGGCAGCCAGATCGCCTTCTGCTCGTCGGTGCCGTGAGTAATGATCGCCGCGATCGCGCCCTGCGTCAGGCCGGGATACATCATCAGCGACATGTTGGCCGAAACCATGTATTCGGAAACAGCGGTATGCACCGCGTAAGGCAGACCCTGGCCGCCAAATTCGACGGGTGCGGCCAGTCCCATCCAGCCGCCATCGCGATACTGGTCGAAGGCCTCCTTGAAGCCTTTCGGCGTCCTCACCGAGCCATCGTCATGGCGCGCGCAACCTTCCATGTCACCGACGCGGTTCAGCGGCTGCATGACGTTTTCGGCGAGCTTGGCGCCCTCGGCGAGGATGGCCTCGACCACATCCGACGTCGCGTCGGAAAATCCGGGAAGGTTGGAATAGCGTTGGTAGCCCAGTACCTCGTTCAGCACAAACAGTGTGTCCTGGACCGGCGCCCTGTAGATCGGCATGCGTTTTCCTCCACCATGCGGCCTTGGCCCCGAAATCAAGCCCCAAGATGAAGTCAGGGACAGCATGCGGACCAATGTTCAGGTCGGGGATAGCAAAAGTTGACGTTTGCGTAAACGTCAATTTCTTAATGCGACAAATTTTCCCGAAGCCTCACCCGTGAGCGTAGCGGCGCTACACCGTTGAAGCCAGTGCGGAACAAATTGAAATGCAGTCATCCCGACGCAGCCGGAAGACAGAAAGAGCCGCGCGGCCAAGGCCACACGGCTCTCATTCGTCAGAAGCCCGGTCACCGGAAGCCGGCGAGATCGAATTATCCGGCGACGCTGGCCTGCGGCACCGCACGTTCGCTTAGCATCTGACGGACCGCCGCCATCGAGTTGCTCAACTCGTTGATGGCGTCGTCGATCAGCGCCCGCTGCTTCTGCAGACGGGCAAGCTGCTTCTCCGACTTGTCGAGCGCCAGTCGCAACTGCTTGGTGTTGGAGCCTGTCGGGTCATACAGATCCATCATCTGCTTGACGTCACGCAGCGAAAATCCGACCTTGCGGCCGAGCAGGATCAGTTTCAGCCGGGCCTTGTCGCGGCGCGTGTAGAGACGGGTCGAGCCGTCGCGCTGCGGATTGAGAAGGCCCTTGTCCTCGTAGAAACGCAGCGTGCGCAGCGTTACTCCGTATTTCTTGGCCATTTCGCCGATGCGGACAAGATCCTCGCCGGCTTTATCAGACACGTCATTGGTATTGGCCGCGGCTTCGCCGGGCGAAACAAGTTTCATGGTCACTGGCTTCCCCATCTGGTGGCGTCGCGGTCCCGCACCTTGCGTCGCCTGAGTGGAAGCGGGGGCGTGCTTCCACTCGTGGTTTCAACAAACAAATCGCAAACGGCACAGTCTGCACCTTTACGTTTACGTCAATTGTATACCGATAGCCGCCTCACGAAGCAAGGGCGTTGTGGGGAGGAACTTTGCCGCATCCGGCAGCGCATGGCCCGGCGGCGCTTTAGGCGGCCCGCCAACACGTTGTAACTTCTTAAGCTTAGTTAACGCGTTGTTTACCACGTTGGGCGAAATGTGCGCATGTCGGTTACCCGTGTTTATTCTGTAGCGAATTTTTCACGGTTTTTCGGAGCGCGGGTGAAACCCGGGAAGTTGGTCTTCCGCCGTAGCTAAGCCGCGCGGCCGCCTTCGTTTCCGGCAGGACTTTGGGAAACTGGTCACAAGCCAGCAGTAATTCTGAACGGGCGCATCGATGAACAGCAAGCGGTCCTATCTCGATACACTCAACGCCGGCAGGCAGCGCAGGCCGCACACCACGCTTGAACAGCTCAACCGTTCCCTGGAAACGCTGGAGCAGCGGCTGGAGCGGACGCGCGAGGACATGAGCGAGCGTCTCGATCCGCGCCGGCCGAGCGCGGAGCCGCGCTATGCCAGCGCCCGGCCCTATGAGGATCCGCGCCCCGCGCAGCCGCCGAAAAGCCCGGCGCCGGCTACCTTCGACCAGAGTTACCAGGCGATCGCCCGCGACATCGACCGCGTCCGCGGCCAAGAAGACGGCGTCGCCGTGGTCGGCAAGATCGCCGGCGAATTGCGCGGCCTGCGCGAGGAACTGCGCCACCAGATGACCGCCGGCCTGCAGCGCGAATTCGAAGCGCTGCGTAAGGACATCGAGCGGGCTTTCCAGGCAAGCGCCCAGCCGGGTGGCCAATCGGGGGGCGGCAAAGGCAGCGCCGAACTCGGCGTCGAGTTCGAGCGGCTTTCCGGCGCCATCCAGACCCTGGCCGAAAAGAGCGACGACAGAAGCGTCAACATGCTCCGGCTCGAGCTGGAGCAGGTCAAGGCCGCGCTCGACACGTTGGCGCGCGAGGAGAGCGTGCAGGCGGTCGGCCGCCGCTGGGACGATTTCGACCGCCGCTGGACCGCGTTCGAGGATCGTGTCGATGCCGATCAGCGCGAGCGGTCCGACGCACCCGGTCTTTCGATGCTGACCGACCGGCTCGAACAGATCAGCAATGCCGTCAACAATTTGCCGGAATCACTGTCGCTGCGGTCGCTCGAAGAAAAGGTCCGCACGCTTGCCGGTGCCGTCGATCATTTCGCCAGGCAGCAGGACAATCGCGGCAGCGGAACATTCGGTATGATCGACGAGCGGCTGGACGAGATTTCCCGCGCTATCGTCGCATCCACCGTCGCCGCGCAGGCCAATTCATTCGACCCCGAACCCCTCGAACGAATCGAGAAGCGAATCGCCTCGCTTGCCCAGCAGATCGAGGAAGTCACGCAAGTTCACCCGAGCGGCGAGATTATTGACCGCCTCAACATGCTGTCGAGCCGGGTCGACGATCTTGCCGGCCGGGCCAATTTGCCGGAGCAGGCGATGGAGCGTCTCGACAAGCAGATCGCGCTCATTGCCGACAAGATCGACAGGGCGCCTGCCATGCCGGATGCCGACTACATCTTCCAGGGGCTGGAGCAACGTTTCGACGTGCTGTCCGGCATGATAGAGCGCCGCCAAGGCGACGCGATCGAACAAGGCAACATGCTGTTTCGTGATCTCGAGCGCCGGCTGGACGAAGTCGTCGACAGGCTGGACCAACGTGTGCCGCAGATCGACGGGGCCGGCATCATGGACGCCATCGACGCCCGCTTCAGCGCGCTGGCCCAGCGCATGGAAACGCGCGTTCCCGATTCCGCAAGCGAAGCGGCGATCCGTGGCCTGGAAGGCCGCCTCGAAGATATTTCAAGCCGGCTGGATTCATCCGCGGCACAAGTCGCCGGCATCGACCCGGCCCTGATCCGCAGCTTGGAGGCGCAAGTCGCCGGTCTGTCGGCGCATCTTTCGAAGCCCGGCACGCCACTGCCGGAATTCGAGGACATCAGCCCCCGTCTCAACGAAATCGAGAAGTCGCTGGCTGGCACCCGCGATTCCATCCTCAGCGCGGCGCGCGAGGCAGCCGAGAGCGCCGTCCGTTCGCTGGCCGGCTCCAGTGCCAACACGGCGGCCGTCTCTGGCCTCGCTCAGGATCTGAAGACGCTCGAAGCACTGACGCGCCGTTCCGACGAGCGCAATTCGAGGACCTTCGAGGCCATTCACGACACGCTGCTCAAGATCGTCGACCGACTGGGCTCGCTGGAAACCGGCGAGGCGACCGAAGCCGCGAGCGAGTTCACGCAGCCAGCTGCGCCGGTGCGCGCGCGGGCGGCACGAGCCTCCAAGATCACGGTCCAGGACGCGCCGTCCATGGATATCGACCAGCCATTACCGCTGACTGGAGACATGGCCGACCTTGACAGCCGTGCCAATGCTATCATGCGCAATGAGCCAGACCCGCGCACGCCGGCCGAAGCCGCTGCGGCCGCGGCCATGGCGGCGCTTGGTTCGGATACGGTGACGGAGAAAAGTGAGCAGCCCGGCGGCCGGAAGTCGATTCTCGGCGGACTGGCGCGCGCCTTCAAGGGTAAGAAGGAGGCAGACGTTCCACCGCTTGCCGGCTCGGCGCCTGATGTCGAGATACCGAGCGCCGATCTCGACGAGCCGCTGGATCCGAAGGTTGCCAACCGGCCGCTGGAGCCCGGCTCCGGCCCCCCCGACCTCAACGCCATCATGAAACGCGTGCGCGACGAACGCGGACCGCCGGTCAGGGCCGGCAATCCCGATGCATCGAAATCCGACTTCATCGCCGCAGCCAGACGCGCGGCGCAAGCGGCCGCTGCCGAGGCCGACGCTCTCAAGCGGCAATCGACGATGAGCGGCCCGGTTAAGGCGCTCACGATCGGCGCTGCATCATTGCTGGCTATTTC
>NZ_RZSU01000046.1:0-50701 GCF_003997585.1 Mesorhizobium sp. M5C.F.Cr.IN.023.01.1.1
GGATCAGCCGTTCATCGGCGTCGAAAAAGCAGATGCCTTGCGAGATGTTGTCGATCGCCGTCTCGAACCGCAGCGCCTGCCCCTCGAGCGTTGCGATCGTAGCTCGAAGCTCGCGCTCGAGGTTTTCGTACGAGGCGGTCGTCAGTTTCGTCAGCGCGGCCAGATTGGCCGATTCGGGCGCTTCGGGCGCTTCGGCGGCTTGCCTCGATGATTTCGTGGCCAAACGGAATTCCTCCGGCTCGGTGCATGGGGCGAGGCAAACAAAGCTCGCCTGCAAGCTAAACGGGTGCATTGTGGTCCGGATATACTAATGGTCGGTGAACCGGTTCGATGCCGGAGGCGACCGGCCGTGGATTTCTCAGGTCACGATTTGAGTTCGGAGCCCGGATCGAGCATCAGTCCATATGCGCGGCGGGACCGGCGGTCGGACCGGCCTTTGGCTTGCGCAGCAGGAAAACAAACGGGATGGCAAGCAGCGTCATCATCATCAGCAGCTTGAAGTCATTGACGTAAGAGATCATCATCGCTTGAATATTGACCATGCCGCCCACTTGGGAAAGCGCCGTCGGATCGCCGCCCGCCGCTGCCGGCAACGCCGCCCAGAGATTGGGATTGAACGGGTTGATGTAAGCTGAGAGCTCGGCATGGTTCACCTGCGTGTTGGGTACCAGGAGAACCGTCACCACCGATACGCCGATCGACGAACCAAGATTGCGCACCAGGCTGAATAACGCAGTGGCATCGGTGCGGAAGCGCGCGTCGAGCGTGGCGAAGGCCACGGTCGACAGCGGCACGAACACCATTCCCATTCCAAGGCCCTGGATGACGCCGGAGCTGAGGATGAGCCAGCTGTCCATCTGCGGTGAAAAGCTAGACATGGTGTAGAGCGATTGCGCGGTCAGGAGGAAGCCGATGACGACGAGGATTCGGGCATCGACTTTGTGCATGATGCGGCCGACCAGCAGCATCGAAATCATCGTGCCGACACCGCGTGGTCCCATGACGATACCGATCGTGACGGTCGGATAGCCGAAGATGGTCGACAGCATTGGCGGCAGCAGCGCCATGCTCGCCAGAATGAGCACGCCCATGACAAAGATGAACGCCAGCCCGGTCACAAAATTGCGGTCGAGGAATATCTTCGGGTCAATGAAGGGCTGCTCCGCCGTCAACGTGTGAATGATGAACACCCAGAAGCCGGTGATGGAAAGACCGAGTTCGATCCATATCTCGACCGAGGAAAACCAGTCGACCTCGCCGCCGCGATCCAGCATCAGCTGCAGCGCGCCGACGCCGAGCGACAACATGGCAAAGCCGAAGAAATCGAAGCTGCGTATCCGCCTTGCAACGGCCGGCAAGTAGGCGGCCATGCCAAGGAAGGCGAGGATGCCGACCGGCAGGTTGATGAAGAACACCCAGCGCCAGTTGAAATTCTCGGTCAACCAGCCACCGAGCGTCGGGCCCAGGATCGGTCCCAGCATGATGCCGGCGCCCCAGATCGCCATGGCCTGGCCGTGGCGTTCCTTGGGGTTGATGTCGAGCAGGAAGGTCTGCGACAGCGGCACGATAGCCGCGCCGAACACGCCTTGCATGAGGCGGAACAGCACCATGGTTTCAAGGCTCCATGCCAGACCGCACAGCATGGAGAAGATGGTGAAACCGACCACCGCCGTCAGGAACAGCTTCTTGCGGCCAAAGCGGTCGGCCAGCCAGCCGGTCACCGGCGTCATGATCGCCGCGGCAACGATGTAGGAGGTCAACACCCAGTTGATATTGTCGGGGGAAGCGCTGAGATCGCCGGTCATGGTCGGCAGCGCGACGTTGGCGATCGTGGTGTCGAGCGCCTGCATGATCGTCGCCAGCATCAGTGCAACGGTTATCAGGCCGCGATGCGGCACTTCGCGAAAGGGCTCTGGCGTGCTCATGATGTGGAACTTCCGGCAGGTGACAAAAACGTGTACACTAGAGTGACGTGCGTCCATTTGGACGCACAAAGTACGCTCTAGTACTTTTGAGACTGCGCATCGTGCTTTCCGAAAATCGATTCCGATTTTCGGGCCGATGCGCTAGGCTTCCGGGCGGCGAGGCCTTCCGTGTGGAGAGACCCTCATCGCGGTGGGACGCGAAATCGATGTGGGGAGTTACATCGACCGAGCGTCTCGATAACGGGCGCCTGCCGCCCGGAAACCTGAGGACCAAAGCGGCCTGCGTCGGATTGTTCAGGCTTCGGTCTGGCCGCAATGCAGCCCGGTCCGAGTCCCAACCCTCACCGCATCCCCCTCAGACCAATCCTGCCATCTGCATTCCTCTCGCCGGCCTGCATTCTACTTGTTACGTGTCAGGCTTCATCATCCGATGGAACGAGGTGGTCTATTGCGCCTCACCCGCCGTGGCGTGGCCGAAGATGCTCGGAAGCCCGCGGGAAACGCCGGTGTCCACCGTAACGGTCGCACTCATGCCGGTGCGCAGCACCATCTTGGCGTCGGCATCGGCCAGTTGCAGGCGTACCGGAATGCGCTGGGTGACCTTGACCCAGTTGCCGGTGGCGTTTTGGGCGGGCAACAGCGAGAACTCGGCCCCCGTGCCGGCGCCGATCGCCTTGACCGTGGCTTCGAACGTCTTGCCCGGATAGGTGTCGACCACGATTTCAGCCTTCTGGCCGGGCTTCATATTGGTGAGCTGGGTTTCTTTGAAATTGGCATCGATCCAGGTGTCGCCGGTCTCGACCAGCGAAAACAGCGGCGTACCCGAGCCGACATACTGGCCGACCTTGAACGAGGCAGCCTGGCTGATGATGCCGGCGGCCGGCGCCTTGACCGTGGTCTGCCCCAAATCGTAGGCAGCCTTGTCGCGTGCGGCGAGCGCCGCCATCACGGTCGGATGCTTGTCGGTCTCGATATCGGGATTGCCGCCAAGCGCCGCCCTGGCGCTGAGGATGCCCTGCTCGGCCGCGGCCAGTTGCTGCTTGGCCTTGTCGAGTTCGTTCCTGGCCTCATCCAGCGACGATTTGGCGTTAATGCCCTTGCGGGCAAGGTCGGCGGCCCGGTCATATTGCGACTGCGCGTAGTCGACCTGGCTGGCGTCGGACTTCTCCTGCGCTACCGCCTGGCTGTAGGCCGCACGCAACTGCTCGACATTGAGGCGCGCGCCGGCCACCGCCGCATCGGCCTGGGCCAGTGCGATCCGGTAGGGCTCGGAATCGATGGCGAATAATACGTCGCCCTGCTTGACGGACTGATTGTCGAAAATGTCGACCTGAACGATGCGACCTGCCGTATCGGCGGCGATCGAGACCTTGGCCTGCTGCAGATTGGCGTTCTCGGTCTCCTGATAGCGGCCGCCGGTCACCCAGACGTAGCTGCCGCCGGCGATCAGTGCCACGGGGAGTGCGAACATCAAAAGGAAGCGGCCGACACGGCGCTTCTTCTTCGGCGCCACCGGCGCCGGTTCTACCGGCGGAGCGACCGTAACCGGGGCTGCCGCGGGCTGCGCGGGAGCTTCCATCTCCAGCTTGCTCGCATTCTCATCTACCTTGGCTACCGCGTTCATGCTGCTGCGCCTTCTGCACTCTCGACTTTTTCGGCGGACGCCGTGTCGCCGTCCGCCAGGTTCTTGGCCATCGCCTCCAGACCCTTGATCAGGATGCGGCGATCTTGCGGCGACACGCCGGTCAGCGATTCTTCATAGACTTCGCCGGCGAGGCTCTTGATCTCTGCATAGGCCTCGCTCGCTTTGGCGGTCGGGAAGATCATGCGAACGCGGCGGTCGGCGGCGTCGGAACGGCGCTCGATCCAGCCGCTCTCCTCCATGCGGTCGACCAGGCGCGAGACGCTGATCGGCTCGATCTCGAGAAGCTCGGCGAGCCGCGCTTGCGTGATGCCTTCTTCTTTGGCGACGCGGACCATAAGCCGCCATTGCGCCGAGGAAAGGCCGAGCCCGCTGGCCCTCGCCTCGAAGCGCTTGCGCATCAGGCGCTGCACGTCGTGGATCAAAAAGCCCAATCTATCGATGCCGTCGGAAACCATGAGCAGCATATATTATAAGCGTGCTCATCATTCAAGGGGCCGAATTTTCGCCGGCCAGGAAAGCGTCGAGCCGACGGTGGTTCCAAAGTCCGAAGACAAGGATGGTGCCTGCGCCCAGAGCAGCCAGCCCGACATTGTCCCATCGCGCCAGCCCGAGCCCGCCTATCGTCCAGAACAGCACCGAGTGAGCGGCGCGCTGGTCGCCGGCAAAGACGAGATAGTTGGTCAAGGCGGTGAACATGAACGAGACGGCAAGGCCGGCGAGGATCAGCCGTTCCAGCATGGAAGAGGTCGGTCGCCAAAACATCGGAAAATTCTCAGAATCCGATCGGGATTTCAGCGCCTGAAAAGCCGAATGAAAGCGTGCTGGGGAACGGGCCAATTGACCCTGTTTTCACGCCAAGGCGTCCGGCCCCGTCTCCAGCAAGGATCATAGCCGGCTGTCGCACCCATTCCGGCGCCGGCCGCAACATGGATAGGAGACAACATGACTGCCGCATTCCACAGCAGGTTGAAACGTGGCCTCGTCGGCGTATCGATCGCGGCGCTCGCCTGCGCCGCCGCCGTCACCTGGTACGCCGCCAAGGGCGAGGCCGCGAGCGCAAAGCCGGATGTGCCGGAAGCGAAGCTGGTCAAGGCCGTGACGGTGAAGCCGGCACCGCAGGCGGACAGCCGGCTCGCGATCGGCGAAATCCGCCCACAGCGCGAAAGCGACCTTGGGTTCCGGCTCTCAGGCAAGCTCGTGCAGCGCACGGCAGCAGTAGGCCAGATTGTCAGGAAAGGCGAAGTGCTCGCCCGCATCGACGACCAGGATTATCGCAACCGCTTGCGTAGCGCCGAGGCCGATGTCGCGGCGGCGCAGGCCGTGCTGGTCGAGGCGAGCGCCGCCGAGGCCCGCCTCGGAGCGCTGCTTGCCAAAGGCTTCACGACGCGCGCCAGCTACGATGCGACGTTGAAGAACCTCCGCTCGGCGCAAGCCAAGCTGGACTCGGCAAAGATTGGCTTGGAGATGGCCAGGGATCAGCTCGCTTATACCGAACTGCACGCGGATTTCGACGGCGTGGTGACGGCGACTGGCGCCGAGGAAGGCCAGCTCGTCAATGTCGGGCAGATGGTCGTGCGCATCGCCGATCCGCAAGCCCGCGACGCTGTCTTCTCGATCCCCGAGGCTGTCTTCTCAAATCGCCGCAGCACCGGGCATCCGCCGGCGATCATGGTCTCGCTGCTGAGCAATCCGGCGATCTCGACATTCGGCGTCATCCGCGAGGTGTCGCCTGTGGCCGATGCCGCCACCCGCACCTTCCAAGTGAAGGTTTCGCTGCGCAACGCTCCGGATGAAATGCGCTTTGGCAGCAGCGTCGCGGGCCGTGTCAACGAATCCAGCGCGCCTGTCGTAGTGCTGCCGGGAAGTGCACTGTTCGACAAGGATGGTCAGCCGGCCGTGTGGATTGTGGGCGCTTCGTCGGCCGTCGAGCTGAAGCCCGTCGTCATTGCTCGTTACGAGACCGAGCGGGTCGTCGTCAGCGGCGGCCTGGCCGAAGGCGATTTGGTCGTAACCGCCGGCATCAACCGGCTGCGCGAACACGAAAAGGTTCGCATCGTGGCAGGAGAAACCAGATGAGCCCGTCACAAACGAAAGTCCTGATCGCCGGCGCCGGACCAACCGGGCTGACGCTTGGCCTCTGGCTCACCCGTCTCGGCGTGCCGGTCCGCATCTTCGACAAGGCCGCAGGTCCAGGCGAGACATCGCGCGCGCTCGCCGTCCAGGCCCGCACGCTCGAGTTCCACCGCCAGATCGGCATCGTCGAGGACGTGCTTGCCGCCGGCGTGCGGCTGGAGCAACTCACCGTGCGCACGCCGGCCGGCATTGCCGCAAAGCTGCCGATCTCCGACTTTGGCCGCGGCATCAGCCCGTTCCCCTTCGCATTCGCGCTGCCGCAGGACATTCACGAGCGCATCCTGATCACGCATCTCGAGCGCGCCGGGGTTCGGGTCGAGCGCAATACGGAGCTGGTCGCGTTCGAGGACAGGACCAGTTCGGTTGTCGCCACATTGCGCAATGGCGGTGTGACCGAGACAGTCTGCGCCGCATATCTCGTCGGTTGCGACGGCGCCCGCAGCACCGTGCGGCATGGGCTAAATATTGACTTCCCGGGTGGCACCTACGAACAGGCCTTCTACGTCGCCGACGTGAAGGGCAGCGGCGCGGTCACCCGCAACGGCATGGACACCACGGTCAGCGCTTACGGTTTCGCGATCGTCATGCCGGTCAGGCAATCCGGTTCACTGCGTCTGATCGGCATCGTCCCGAAGGCGCATGAAGCCAACAAGACGATTACCTTCGAGGCGATCCGCGCCGATGTCGAGCGCGACACCGGCATCAAGGTCAACGAAGTTAACTGGTTCTCGACCTACCGCGTCCACCACCGCGTTGCCGAACGCTTCCGCGTCGGCCGCGTATTCCTCTGCGGCGATGCCGGCCACATCCACAGCCCGGCCGGCGGCCAAGGCATGAATACCGGCATGGGCGATGCGGTCAACCTAGGCTGGAAGCTCGCTGCCGTGGTTCAAGGCCGTGCCAAACAACGCCTGCTCGACAGCTACGAGCCGGAACGCATCGCCTTTGCTCGGAAGTTGATCGAGAGCACCGACACGGCGTTCCGCTTCATCACCAGCCGCTCGCGCCTGGTCGGCCTGTTTCGCCGCTATCTGATGCCAAAGATCCTGAACGTCCTGTTACACACCTCGTTCGGCTCGCGCGCCTTCTTCGGCCTGATCTCGCAGGCCGCGATCCAGTACCGTTCCGGGCCGATCAGTTCCGGCACGGCCGGGAAAATCAGCGGCGGCGATCGCCTGCCCTATGTCCTCACCGCCAGCGGCAACAATTTCGAGCCGCTGCGCTCGCTGGACTGGCAGGTGCATGTCTATGGCGAGGCGACTGCCGAGTTCCGGGCGATGCTGGCTCCGACCGGCATCCCGATCCACAGCTTCGCCTGGTCCGACATGGCCAAAGCCACGGGCCTGCATCGCGACGGTGCCTATCTGGTGCGGCCCGACGGCCATGTCGCGCTGGCCTCGCCGGTGCAGGAGGCAGCAGCGTTCCAGCGCTATCTCGCGGCGCTCTCGCTCCGGCCAAGGCTGGCCGAGCGCGCGCCCTACCGGGTTGCAGGCACCATGCACAGCCTGGCCTGACAGTTGCTGCGTCCGCCGATCGCGGGCGCAGCACCGACAAACCTTCAACAGCACAACGTAGCCGGCGTCCGGCCGCGCGCCAGACGCCGCGCGCCATCAAGGAGTTGCATCATGACCAGCTTCAACCTTTCCGAATGGGCGCTGCGCCACAAGAGCTTCGTCATCTACCTGATGATCGCGGCCGCGCTCGCCGGTATGTTCGCCTATACGGGCCTCGGCCGCGAAGAGGACCCGCCCTTCACCATCAAGACTATGGTGGTCAAGACTTTATGGGCGGGGGCCACGACCAGCGACACGGTCGAACAGATTACCGACCGGATCGAGAAGAAGCTCGAGGAGCTTCCCAACCTCGACTACGTCAAGAGCTACACCAAGCCCGGCGAATCCGTGGTCTTCGTCAACCTGAAGGACACGGTCGCGGCCGACCAGGTGCAGCCGCTCTGGTACCAGGTGCGCAAGAAGCTCGACGATATCAAGTCGACGATGCCTTCCGGCGTCCAAGGCCCCTTCTACAATGATGAGTTCGGCGACACCTACTCGCTGATCTACGCGCTCACCTCCGACGATCTCAGCCATCGCGAGCTGAAAGACATCGCCAGCAGCCTGCGTGCAGGGCTGCTGACGGTGCAGGACGTCGCCAAGGTCGAGCTGATCGGTCAGCAGGACGAGAAGATCTATCTGGAATTCTCGACACAGAAGGTCGCCGCACTCGGGCTCGACGTCGGCACGCTCTCGCAGGCGCTGCAGGCGCAGAATGCGCTGACCCCGAGCGGCACGGTCGATGCCGGTCCCGAACGCATCGCCATTCGGGTGTCCGGAGAATTCACCTCTGAGGACAGCCTGAAGGCGATCAACCTCTATGCCAATGGCCATTATTTCAGGCTGGGCGATGTCGCCGAGGTCAAGCGCGCCTATTCCGACCCGCCGCAGCCGATGTTCCGCTTCAACGACCGGCCGGCTGTCGGTATTGCCATCTCGATGACATCGGGCGGCGATGCGCTGGCGCTTGGCGAGAACGTCAAGGAGAAGATGCACGAGATGGCGGCCGAACTGCCTGTCGGCGTGGAGCTCGGCCTGGTCGCCGACCAATCGCATGTGGTGGAGGAATCCGTCGGCGAGTTCACCAAGAGCCTCAGCGAAGCCATTGCCATCGTGCTTGCCGTCAGCTTCCTGGCGCTCGGCTGGCGTCCGGGCATCGTTGTGGCCGTCGCCATCCCGCTGGTGCTGGCGATCACCTTCGTCACCATGGAGTATTTCGGCATCTCGCTGCAGCGCATCTCACTCGGCGCGCTGATCATCGCTCTCGGCCTTCTGGTCGACGACGCCATGATCGCGGTCGAGATGATGATTTCCAAAATGGAGGAAGGCTACGACCGGATCTCGGCCGCCACGTATGCCTACACCTCGACCGCTTTCCCGATGCTCACCGGCACGCTGGTGACGATTGCCGGCTTCGTGCCGGTCGGCTTCGCCAAGAGCGGCGCCGGCGAATACTGCTTCTCGCTGTTCGCGGTCGTTGGTATAGCGCTGGTCGTCTCCTGGGTCGTCGCGGTGCTGTTCACGCCGCTGACCGGCGTCGTCCTGCTGCCTGAGCGCATCAAGCGCCATGGCAGCCACGAGCCCTCGCGCCTGGCGCGCGGCTTCCGGGTGCTGCTCGAGACGGCGATGCGGGCGAAATGGCTGGTGCTGTCAGCGACCGCCGGGCTGTTTGCCCTCTCGGTTGTGGCCATGGGCTATGTCGGGCAGGAGTTCTTCCCGAAATCCGACCGGCCGGAGGTAATGGTCGATCTCACCTTGCCGCAGACGGCATCGATCAAGGCGACCGACGAGGTCGTGGACCGCGTCGAGAAGCTGCTCGCCGCCGATCCCGACATCGACCACTGGAGCTTCTATGTCGGCCAGGGCGCGGTGCGCTTCTATCTGCCGCTCGACGCCCAGCTCGCCAATGACTTCTTCGCCCAGGCGGTTGTCGTCACCAAGGGGCACGCCGTGCGCCAGGCCGTCATCGAGCGGTTGGAAAAGTCGCTCTCCAGCGGCTTCGACGATGTCATGACCCGCGTCACGCCGCTTGAACTCGGCCCACCGGTCGGCTGGCCGCTGAAGTTCCGCGTCAGCGGGCCGGATCCGGACGAGACGCGCAGCCTGGCCCAGCAGTTCGCACAGGTACTGGGCAGCAATGGTGCCGTGCGCAATATCAACTACGACTGGAACGAGCCTGCCAAGGTCATCAAGGTCGAGGTCGATCAGGACAGGGCGCGCGCGCTGGGCATCTCCTCGCAGGAGCTTGCCGACACGATTAATTCGATTCTGTCGGGGTCGAAAATCACGCAGATGCGCGACGATACCTATCTGGTCGACATCGTGGCCCGTGCCGTGCAGTCGGAACGCGCCGACATCGACACGCTGCGCACGCTGACGGTCAGCACGTCGGGCGGACGCCGCGTGCCGCTCGACCAGGTCGCCTCGCTCTCCTATCAGACCGAGGCGCCGCTGATCTGGCGCCGAGGCCGTCTGCCGACAGTGACCGTACAGGCCGACGTCGCGACGGGCGCCGATCCCGCCTCCGTGGTGCGCAAGCTCGACAGCGCGATCGCTGCCTTCAAGGCGGAACTGCCGCCCCGCTACAGCGTCGAACAGGGCGGCGTCATGGAGGACAGCGCCAAAGCGCAAGCGAGCATCTTCGTCGTCTTCCCGCTGATGCTGTTCATCATGACCACCGTGCTGATGATCCAGCTGCTGAGCTTCCAGCGCCTGGTGCTGGTGCTGCTCACCGCTCCGCTGGCGCTGATCGGCGTTGCCGGCGCGCTGCTGATGTCGGGAGCACCGATGGGCTTCGTCGCCATTCTCGGCGTCATGTCGCTGATCGGCATGGTGATCCGCAACTCGGTCATCCTGATCACGCAGATCGATCAGCACATCGCCTCCGGCGAAGAGCCGTGGTCGGCGGTGATCAGCGCCACCGCGCATCGGCTGCGGCCGATCCTGCTGACGGCGGCGGCAGCCATCCTTGGTATGATCCCGATCGCGCCGACGGTGTTCTGGGGCCCGATGGCCTATGCGGTGATGGGCGGCCTGCTGGTGGCGACGGTGCTGACGCTGATCTTCCTGCCGACCCTCTACGTCGCGTGGTTCGGCATCAAGGCACCGGCACGGGATGTGGCGCCGGCGAGCCGAGCTCTGCCGGACACCACGTCCTGGTCCGGCAACGCCATCCCAGAGCTTCCGGGTGCGCCGGGCTGACCGGCGCATCCCGGGAGGACCCGAGGCCGGCCGGGGCGCAATGCGCGGCGCCGGTCACCAGCAATGCAACCCAACGATACGGCAAAGGAGAGATGAGAATGACCAGACATACCGATGCGTTCAGCGGCGAGCGGCCCGTTGCCGCCGCCCCTTCCCGCCGCCAGGCGATCAGCATCGCCGCGATCGGCATAGCGATCGCCGCGACAGACCTTGCCGGCCTTGCCCCGCTTTCCTTCGTCGGCGAGGCACAGGCCCGCATCGGCCAGCCGTTGACGCCAGGCAGCGTCGCCGGCGTGACGCGGCGCACGACAAGACGTGTGCTTCGGCACACCGCCGTTTACGTCGCCGCCTTGCCTACAGGCTGCGTGCGCACCAACGTCGACGGCTTCACCGTCTGGCGGTGCGGCACCACATACTACCGGCGCTATCATGGTCGTTACGTCGTCGTCCGTGTCGACTGAACGCAGCGCCGATGGAGCAATTCGCGGCAGGCGCCGCCCGCCTCATAGCGGCGCCTGCGGCCCGAGGGCAAGCATAACGCCTTCGGCGAGATGGTCCGCGTCGGCCTGGTTCTCGAACGGGACGCCGCGCAGCGCATAATCGAGCGGCGAGAAAGGATCGCCATCCTCAATGAGGACGATTTGCCGGCGCGCCCGCTCCATGTCGCCCATCTGGGCATAGCAGGCCGCCAGCCTCGTCCGGATCCATGGTGCCGGGCGCGTGGCGAGCTCCAGCGCTTCCGCCGCCTGCCGATATTCTCCCATCATATAGAGCGCCAATGCGCGGTCGAACTGGTACCAATGTGGGTGCAAAGGATCGATGCGGATGCCACGCGCCAGCCAGGTCAGCGCCTCGAGCGGTCTGCCGCGCATTGTAAGCAGCATGCCCATCTGCTCGATGCTGTCGGCGTCATAAGGGTTGAGCTGCAGCGCGATGCGCATGTGGTGCTCGGCCGCTTCATGGTCGCGCATATAGAGTCGCACCAGCGACTGCACCCGATGGCCGGTCGCCTGGTCCGGCGAGAGCGACAGACCCTTGTCGGCAAGGTCGCGGGCGTTATCCAGCACCGCGTCGCTGGCACGCCCGAATTCTCCATCCAATGCGCGCGCCAAAGCGAGGTAGGTGTAGGCCAGGCCATACGTCGGGTCCTTGGCGATGGCCGCCTCGAACAACGCCTCGGCACCTCGCTGGTCGGTCTGGGCAGGATCGCGCAAGAGGGCGAAGCCACGCAGCGCCAGTTCATAGGCGGCAAGGCTGGTGATCGGCTTGCGTGAGGCCTGCTGCAGGCCGGCATTGTTGACCCGCGTCACCAGCCTGCCGACAATCTGCTCCACGATCTCCTGCTCGATCGCGAACAGGCCGGTGCCGCGAGACTGATAGCGGTCGCCCCAGAGCTGGCTGGCGCTCGCGGTGTCGATGAGGTTGACGGCCGCTACCACGTGTTCGCCCTGACGACGCACTGACCCTTCGACGATGAAGTCCGCGCCGATGCGCGAACGGATTTGCGGCCACTCCGCGCGCGCGAAAGAGGAAAAGGAAAAGCTCGAGTTGCGCGCCAGGACGGTGACGGTTCCGAAGCGTGCCAGCCCGTTGATGATATCCTCGGCGAAGCCATCGACAATCGCCTCGTCCGCCGGATCGCCGCCTTCATTGCGGAAGCGCAGCACCGCCACGATCGGTTGCACGCCGATCTCAGGCGATTGCTCGGCTTCGGCCGCCAGCATGTAGCCTCTCTTGGAGACGGTGCGAACCATATCCTCGCCGATCGATTTGCGGATCTCGCGGATCGATTGCGTCAGGGAATCCTCGGTGACGAAGATGCCGGGCCAGGCAACTTCCATCAGCTCCGATTTCGGCACGATACGGCCCATGTTGCGACAGAGGTGCTTCAGCAGGACATAGGCTTTTGGGCGGAGGAATACCGGCCCGTTGGGACCGCGCAGCGTTCCCCTGGCGAGATCCAGCGTGAACCCGCCGAAGCGAAAGACCTGATCGGCAGCCGAGATTGTCACCGGCACCTCCCTGACAACACATTGAGATGCCGCATGGACGCCACGTCAAGAGCCGTGTGACGCGGTTTAGCGGACGGGACAGCTGTCTAGGGAGTTCGCGATCACGGTCGTTGAATTTTGCGGGAGGCGCAATTTCGATCAAACTGACCGTGCGGAAAGACAGCAACATGATTTGGCCAATGCAAGGAGCAATATGAATCCGACGGAGAAAGCGCTGTGGTTCGTCGAAAGCCATCTGCCGGAAGCAGTCTCGCTCGACGATGTCGCCAAGAGCAGCGGCGTGTCGCGCTTTCACGTGACGCGGGCTTTCGGTGCGGCGACCGGCCATTCGGTGATGGGCTACGTCCGTTCTCGCCGGCTGACCGAAGCGGCGCGCAAGCTAGCAGCCGGCGCACCCGACATCCTCTCGGTCGCGCTCGACGCCGGCTACGCCTCGCATGAGGCCTTCACCCGCGCCTTCCGCGACCAGTTCGGCACAACGCCGGAACTGGTGCGCGCGCAAGGCTCGCTCAACAATCTCGATCTCGTGGAGCCGATCCTGATGGACCAGTCCATTCTCACCACCCTCGAGCCGCCGCGCTTTGAAACCAGCCGGCCGTTTCTCATCGCTGGTCTCGGCGAACGCTACAGCTGCGAAACCAGCGCCGGGATCCCGATGCAATGGCAGCGGTTCGGCCCCTATATCGGCAACATTCCTGGTGAGATCGGCGACGTCGCGTATGGCGTCTGCATCAACGGTGACGATGCAGGCAATTTCGACTATATCGCCGGCGTCGAAGTGTCCGATTTTTCGGACCTGCCGAGGGAATTTTCGCGCGTGCGCGTGCCGGCGCAGAAATACGCCGTGTTTGCCCATCGTGACCACATCTCGACCATCCGCCGCACGGTCAACACGATCTGGAACAAATGGCTGCCGGCCTCCGGGCATGAGGTCGCCGATGCGCCCGAATTCGAGCGCTATGGCCCCGACTTCGATCCGCGCAGCGGCAATGGCGGGCTGGAAATCTGGATACCGGTCAAGGCCTAAAGCACCACTACAGTTCCAGGTTCCAGTTCTGGCCGACCAGATCCTTGCCGAAGGCGTGGTGACGCTCCTCGTCGGCCAATTTGAAACCGGCCGCCTCGTAGATGCGGCGCGCTGAGGTGAGCACGTCGTTGGTCCACAGCGTCAACGTCTTGTATCCCTTCGCTCGGGCAAAGCCGATGCATTCCTCGACCAGCCGCCTGCCGATGCCGAGACCGCGCGCCGAGGGTTCGACATAGAGCAGGCGCAGCTTCGCCACCGCGTCCGACTGGCGCACGACAAAGACCGAGCCGACGACTTCGCCTTCCCGCTCGGCGATCCAACTGCGTTCCCATTTCGGATCGAAGGATTTGACGAAGGCGCCGAGGATTTCGGCGACCAGCGCCTCGTAGGTTTCGTCCCAGCCATATTCCTGCGCGTAGAGCAGGCCCTGGCGATGGATGATCCAGCCGATGTCGCCGACCTGCAAAGACCGCAGCATGTAGGGAATTTTGGGCTCTTCACTCTCGCCCAGCAGGAGTTGCACCGTTCGCATCGCCTTGACCAGCCTGTCCTGTTCCGGAGCGGGAAGCCGGTCGAGCAAGGCCGCGACCTGATTGTGCGAACCCTGGTTCAGCGGCGCGAAAGCCGCCCTTCCCACCGGCGTCAGCGCGATCGACGAGCGCCGCGCATCGGCTTCCGTCGCGGCGCGCTCCACCAGGCCGCGTTCCTCGAACCTTTTCAACAACCGGCTGAGGTAGCCGGGATCGAGACCGAGATCGCGCGCAAGATCGGTGGCGGTCAGGCCATCGCGATGCGCCAGTTCATAGAGCACCCGAGCCTCGGTCAGCGAGAAGGCGCTTTTCAGCAGCCCTTCGTCGAGCAGGCCGATCTGACGGGTGTAGAAGCGGTTGAAGCCCCGCACGGCATCGATCCGCTCCTTGCCGGGTTGATGATGAATTGTCATGGCATCCTCCTGCCCGCACAAGATCAACCATTTACTTGACTTAGTCAAGTATATGTTTAAGGCAGGGCCCTATCCAATCCGGCGGATGAGGCCGTCGAACGACTTTGCCTTGCGACGCTTGCCGTGCCCGTCGACGAGGCGAGCGACTGGTTCAACGAAGTGCGCCCGTGCCGAGCGGATCCTATCCGCTGGCGGAACGACAACCGCTTTTAGAGTTTGGTTCGCCGAGGGGCCAGTAGTTCACCGCCGGGCGTTGATCGGCTCATTCACCGCCTTGACTCTCGCCAGCCGCCGGCTTATCTCACCGCCACGTTAGCACTCTCCATTGGTGAGTGCTAAGCGTAGGTCCGGCGTCGCCGGACGGAGGAACTGTTCTCACCATTCTCATCGAGGAATAAAAAATGGCAAAGTCGAAGTTCCGCCCGCTTCATGACCGCGTGGTCGTACGCCGGGTTGAATCCGAATCCAAGACTGCCGGCGGGATCATCATCCCGGATACGGCGAAGGAAAAGCCGCAGGAAGGCGAGATCATCGCCGTCGGTTCCGGCGCCCGCGACGAAGGCGGCAAGCTCGTCCCGCTGGACGTCAAGGCCGGCGACCGCATCCTGTTCGGCAAGTGGTCGGGCACCGAAGTCAAGCTCAATGGCGAAGACCTTCTGATCATGAAGGAATCCGACATCATGGGCATCATCGGCTGAATATCGGCCTCACCGTCACTTAAATCTTCGGGCTCAATTCAAGCCCCTGCCAGGAGCTAAAAATGGCTGCCAAAGACGTAAAATTTTCCCGCGATGCCCGTGAGCGCATGCTGCGCGGCGTCAACATCCTCGCCGACGCAGTGAAGGTCACGCTCGGTCCCAAGGGCCGCAACGTCGTAATCGACAAGTCGTTCGGCGCACCGCGCATCACCAAGGACGGCGTCACCGTCGCCAAGGAAATCGAGCTTGAGGACAAGTTCGAGAACATGGGCGCGCAGATGGTCCGCGAAGTCGCTTCCAAGACCAACGACATCGCCGGCGACGGCACCACGACCGCGACCGTTCTGGCGCAGTCGATCGTCCAGGAAGGCCACAAGGCGGTTGCCGCCGGCATGAACCCGATGGACCTGAAGCGCGGCATCGACCTCGCGGTTAGCGACGTCGTCGCGACGCTGATCAAGAACGCCAAGAAGATCAAGACCTCGGAAGAGGTTGCCCAGGTCGGCACCATCGCCGGCAATGGCGATGCTTCGGTCGGCTCGATGATCGCCGAAGCGATGCAGAAGGTCGGCAACGAGGGCGTCATCACGGTCGAGGAAGCCAAGACCGCAGAGACCGAACTCGAAGTCGTCGAAGGCATGCAGTTCGACCGCGGCTATCTCTCGCCCTACTTCGTCACCAACGCCGACAAGATGGTTGCGGATCTGGAAGACGCCTACATCCTTCTCCACGAGAAGAAGCTCTCCAACCTGCAGGCCATGCTGCCGATCCTCGAGGCTGTCGTGCAGACCTCGAAGCCGCTGGTCATCATCTCGGAAGACGTCGAAGGCGAGGCTCTGGCCACGCTCGTCGTCAACAAGCTGCGTGGCGGCCTGAAGATCGCCGCCGTCAAGGCGCCGGGCTTCGGTGATCGCCGCAAGGCCATGCTGGAAGACATCGCCATCCTCACCGGTGGCCAGGTCATTTCCGAAGACCTCGGCATCAAGCTCGAGAATGTTGGCCTCAACATGCTCGGCCGCGCCAAGAAGGTGTCGATCTCCAAGGAGAACACCACCATCGTCGACGGCGCCGGCAAGAAGGCCGAGATCCAGGGCCGCGTCGCCCAGATCAAGCAGCAGATCGAGGAGACCACCTCGGACTACGACAAGGAGAAGCTGCAGGAACGTCTCGCCAAGCTGGCGGGCGGCGTTGCCGTCATCCGCGTCGGCGGTGCGACTGAGATCGAAGTCAAGGAAAAGAAGGACCGCGTCGATGACGCCCTCAACGCGACCCGCGCGGCCGTCGAAGAAGGCATCGTTCCCGGCGGCGGCGTCGCACTCCTGCGCGCTTCGCTGAGCATCAAGGCTGAAGGCGCCAACTCCGACCAGACGGCGGGCATCAGCATCGTGCGTCGCGCGCTGCAGGCTCCGGCTCGCCAGATCGCGGCCAACGCCGGTGCGGAAGCATCGATCGTTGCCGGCAAGATCCTCGAGAACAAGGGCCCGACCTTCGGCTTCAACGCCCAGACCGCCGAATATGGCGACATGATCGCCATGGGTATCGTCGATCCAGTCAAGGTCGTGCGCACGGCTCTCCAGGATGCGGCTTCGGTCGCCGGCCTGCTGGTCACCACCGAAGCCATGATCGCCGAGGCTCCGAAGAAGGAGGCGGCTGGCGGCGGCATGCCTGGCGGCATGGGCGGCGGCGGCATGGGCGGCATGGGCGGCATGGATTTCTAATCCAGCACTGTCTCGCATTCACGGAAAGGGCGCCGAAAGGCGCCCTTTTTGTTTGCTTTGTCTAGCGGGCTGCCCGGCTCAGACGGCGTCGTTAATGCGCCGTGTCAGCGACCTCTTTGGCAGGCAACGCACTTTCCACCAGCGCGGCGACCTCATCGGCGACCGCCAGCACCGGGGCGCGGTCGCGGGTGGCGCGCGCGATCACCATCAGCCCTTCCAGCGATGATTCGACAAGCAACGCCAGAGCGTGGGCGCGGCGCTCGGGCACCCCTGCCCTGACGAAGGCCGCTTGCAGCAAGCCTACCCATTGCTGAAAAGCCGACCGGCATAATTCGGCCAGTTCCGGCATGTCGGCGGGCGAGTCCAGCACTACGGGCGCGACCGGACAGCCAAGCGTGAACTGGTTATCCTCCAGCATGCGTGCGACCGCCTGGTAGATGTGGTGGACGGCCACCGCCGGATCCTGCTCGGCGGCGAGCGCCTCACCCATCCATTGCGTCACCTTTTCGACGCTGTCGCGCGTCACCTCGACGACCAATTGGTCCTTGCCCCCCGGAAAATGAAAATAGAGCGATCCTCTCGGCGCACCGGAGGCGCTCAAAATATCGTTGAGCGATGTGCCGTGATAGCCGCGCTGCCTCAGCAGCAGCGCCGTCGCTTCAATCATGCGGGTGCGTGTATCGTTCGCCATGTCAGCCTCTGTCAGGAGTGAGCATTATAGGCCTTGCCCGCAATATGACAATCGGTCTATATATTATGTAGATCGGTCCATATATCATATGCCATCGAAGAGGAGAAAAGCGAATGACCATCCGTGAGGCAGAGGCCCAATGGCAGGGGTCGTTGAAAGAAGGTTGGGGCCGGCCGCGGCTCGGCAGCGGCGTCTTCGAAGGAGGCCGTTATGCGATCTAAGGAGACATCGGAAATCGTTCGCAGGTTCAATCAGGCGTTTCTGGAACACGATCCAGCAATCTTCGAAGACCTCATTGCCCCGGACTGCGTCATGGAGACGATCCAGCCGGCACCGGATGGCACGCGATACAAAGGTTATGACGTGAATCTGACGTTCTGGCAGACCATGGCGGCCGACCGCGTGAACCGCTTCGAGGTGGAAGACACCGTTGTGATGGGCGACCGCGCCAATATCCGCTGGCGCTTTCATTTCGGCGACGGGGGTGGTTCGCTCCGGGGCGTCAGTCTGATCCGCGTCCGAGACGGCCGGATCGTGGAAGCCCTCGCTTACGCAAAAACTCCGGGTCAATCGGCGCCCCTGCCTGGTCGAAGCCGATCCGAACAAGCAGATCGGAGTTTAGGGGAGAGAAGAACGTAATAATCATAGCCGGACACTCTCAGGCAGGAATGGAGTCGAGCGCGACCATCCAAGTCGTAGCGCGCCTCCAGCGCCCAGCGAAGGCCAGCCGGTGGCTGCATGACTCAATGAGGTGAGAAAATGAACATCAACAGCGAAGTTACCCGCAAAATCATTGAACGTTTCCATAACGCGTTTGAGGCACATCGCCCCGGAGATCTCGACGATCTGATTGGTCAAGGCTGCGTTCTCGAAAATACGGCGCCAACTCCAGACGGCGCGCGATACGAAGGGCGCAAGGCATGCCTCGATTTCTGGAAGGGCATCGCATCCTCTGCGAATCTTGTCTTCGAAGCAGAGGAGATTTGGGCCAGCGAGGACCGCGGGATCATCCGCTGGAAGCTCCGCTGGGGCAGGAACGAGACGGACCGGATTCGAGGGGTAAACATCATGCGCGTTCGGGGAGGAAAGATCGTCGAAGGTCTGGGATACGTGAAGGGATAGGGGAATGCCTGCTACTCGCGACCTCGCCGGCATTCCGTGGGGCTTGAGCCTCCGTCCGATGTTACGAGTCCGAGCTCGCCGGGGCAACTCACACAGCAGGTCGCAGCACAGACGCCAGACTGCCGAGGCTTGCCTGTGGCGAATTGCTGTCGTTCTCATCATTCTCTAAGGGCACCTGCCATGAGCACGACTCCTCGCCGCAGCACTACTGGTCTGCGCCAATTTCTGAATTTTGAGCAGCAGCGCAATTGGATAGAAGGCAAGACGAACTTGCGTGACGCCGACGAGCGCTCGGAGTCTATGGAACTGCGGTTCAAGTACGTCGCGCGATTTCAGAAGCTGCTTCGTCGCCCGCAGGCACAAGAAGTTCTGAAGATTCTAAGGCTCTACGGCGAAAACTGCATCCCCATCCCGCGCAAATCCGAGCGTCACTACTGGTCGGTTTCTTGTCTGCCGTCGACTTCCGACAAGCCGCTTGTCCGCGTTAATGCGAGCTGGATGGAGCTTTTCACGCTCTATGCGGACGGCGAGGGCGTCCGTGCAAGATTCCTGGTGCATCTTTCGGATTTCACCACGGACCATTCACCCGCGCGCGGCCAATTGGACGAACTTTTTCTCGAGCACTGCGTCACGACGCCAGACGACGTCGGCTGTTTCTTCCCGCGCGGCGAGGACATTTTTGGCATCAATGTGCGGGGCTCCGCCTCGATCCACAAATTCCTCGCAGCCCGCCAGGTGTTGCGCGCCATTCGGAGATTCAATCTGACGCACATGAACCGAGGGCGGAACGCCTACCAGGCGAGCCACTGCTACAGCTTGGCGGATTACTTGCTGGAAGGTTGAGTGGCTCTAGGATGCCCACCACCTTGGCGAGCTTGCCGAGGTCGGGTGGGATTCGAACATCTGCATCGAGGCAGTTCGACGGCCACAGACGACCGTTGAACCAGCCAAAGTCGCCACTACGGCCCTACCGCTCGGTCAGCGCCAGTTTTGCGCCGAGCGCGACGAAGGCGCCGGCGAAGGTGCGGCGCATCCAGGTCAGCACTATCGGCCGCGACACGACATGGCTGCGGATCGAGGCGGCGCAGATGCCGTAGCCGACAAAGACGACAAGCGTCAAAAGCATGAAGACGATGCTGAGTTCCAGCATCTTCGACAGCGCATGCGGTTCGGTGGTGCTGACGAATTGCGGCAGGAAGGCGAAGAAGAAGATCGACAGCTTCGGGTTGAGGATGTTGATGAGGATGCCCGAGGTGATCACCTTGCCGGCCGAGCGCGGCGCGACATCGTGCCCCACGTTCAAGCCGCCGCTCTCCTTCAGCGTGTTCCATGCCATGTAGAGCAGGTAGGCGACGCCCAGATATTTCAGCGTCTCGAAGGCGAGTGCGCTGGTGTGCAGCAGCGCCGCCAGACCGGTGATGGCGGCCGCCATATGCGGAATGATGCCGAGCGTGCAGCCGAAAGCAGCGATGATGCTGGCGCGCGCGCCACGTGAAAGCCCGGCGCTCAGCGTATAGAGAACGCCGGTGCCGGGCGAAGCCACGACAATCAGCGAGGTCAACAAGAATTCGATGCTCACGGAATGATCCTCCGGCGTTGTTCCCTGCCGCCGGCAAGGTAGCCAGCGAACCGCGCGGGCACAAGCCAGCCCTGGGGCCAGGTAGAAGGGGTATTCGGCTTGCGCCCCTTCTCTTCTCCAACGGCGATGCAGGAAGGTGCTGCGCTTCGAGCCGATGATAGAACGTGGTCTGTTCGAACAGCCACAAGCATCAGGAAAGGAAGCGCAGCATGAAGCACTTTATCGGCCTCGATGTCGCGGTGAAAGAGACCGCCGTTGCATTGTCGATGAATCCGCAGGATCTGCCGCGAGGTGAAGGTCGTCAGCCACCCCGACGATCTCCTCGCCATCCTGAAGGATCCTGCCTTGAACATTGAAAGGGTCGGCCTCGAGGCCGGGCCCTTGTCACAATGGCTTCTCGGGGAGCTGACGAGTGCCGGGTTGCCGGTCATCTGCATCGAAAGCGTTCCTGAAGGCGCAGCCGAACAAGACTGATCGCAACGACGCGCGCGGCATCGCGCAGATGATGCGGGTCAACCTGTACCGCCCGGTACATGTGAAGACGCTCACGAGCCAGATCGTGAGCCGCTCGGAAGTGGGCGCTTGGTCGCGTGCCCCGACCTAAGTGACAAGACTGGAGCGACAGGGTAGCCCGTTACCAATCCTTCTCCTGGGTTCTGGGCGGCTGCCTCGCAGGAAAGACCAAGGCGAATACCCGCCCCTGGCAACGTGCTTGTCCTGGCAGATGAACCGAACGGCTACTTCCCACCCAATTCCGGGCGCGCTCCCTCGTCTGATCGCTTCCTCAGGCGAACCTTGCACTGCTTGCCCTGGTATCACCACGATCGGCCTGACCTTCGAACGACCCTTCACTGCGAAAGAGACCAGTCTGGAACGCTTCTTGACGACCATGTCGTATAAGCTAGAACTTGTCCTTGCGCCGTGACCACCTCCTCCTGGAGCAGGATAATCGTCATGTGTCACAAATCCTTTGGATCGCAGGAGCTGACAAAAGGCGAGGTCGTGGCGCATGCCGTGTCCTGCGCCGCAGCGTTGTTCTTTCTTGCGCGCTCCGTTTTCACTTTGTTTCGCTCAGGCAGAGAAATGCTTGCGGCGGCTCTCCTGCTCGGACTTTGCGCCACCGCCAGCGCCGATGACGTGCTTTTCGAAAATGTCCGCATCTTCGACGGAAAAGGCGCCGCTCTTTCCGCTCCATCGAACGTGCTGGTCCAGGGCAATGTGATCGCGCGCATCTCGACGAGTCCCATCGAGGCTGAAGGCGCGCGGCGCATTGCCGGCAACGGGCGAACGCTGATGCCGGGGCTGATCGATGCGCATTGGCACGCAATGCTGATTGCGAGCGGCCCGGCTGAGGTAATGGGCGACGTCGGCTTCGCCAATCTTGCGGCCGGCGACGAGGCGACGGATACGCTGATGCGCGGCTTCACCACGGTTCGCGACGTGGGCGGGCCGGCGTTCGGTCTCAAGCGCGCGATAGATCAGGGGATCATAGCGGGACCGCGCGTCTATCCGTCCGGCGCCATGATCACAGTGACCAGCGGGCATGGGGATTTCCGTCAGATGAGCGACTTGCCTCGGACGATCGGCGGCTTGTTCACCCCCATGGAGAGGAACGGCGGCAGCATAGTTGTGGACAGCCCCGACGAGGTGCGTTTGCGTGCCCGCGAGCAGTTCATGCAGGGGGCTGCGTTGATCAAATTGACGGCGGGCGGCGGCGTGTCGTCGCCCCACAGCCCGCTCGACGTCACCACCTTCACCGAGCCCGAACTGCGGGCGGCCGTTGAAATTGCTGAGAATTGGGGCACCTACGTCGCCGCGCACGCCTTCACCTCGGATGCGATCCGCAAGGCCATCGCGGCTGGAGTGAAATGCATCGAGCACGGCTTCCTCATGGACGAGGCAACCGCCAGGCTGATCGCCGAAAAGGACATTTGGCTGAGCTTGCAGCCGCTTCCCGAATTGATGAGGACAGGCCTCCGGGAGGGCTCGGTCGAGCGAGCCAAGGCGGACGAGGTGTGGCCGGGCATCGGCCGGACCTACGAACTGGCGAAGAAATACAAGATCAAGACGGCGTGGGGCACGGATGTCCTGTTCTCCCGCGCGCTGGCGAAGCAGCAGGGGGCAATCCTGGCCTCGCTTGCCCGCTGGTACACACCCGCCGAAGCGCTCGTCATGGCGACCGGGACCAATGCCGAGCTGCTCGCGCTGTCGGGCCGTCGCAACCCCTATCCGGGGAAACTCGGCGTGATCGAAGAAGGCGCGCTCGCGGACCTCCTGCTCGTCGAAGGCAATCCGTTGGAGAACCTCGATCTGGTGGCCGATCCAGCCAACAACTTCAAAATCATCATGAAAGACGGCCTGATATACAAAAACACTATCTGAGGCCCGTTATCACAGCGTCGGCAGCCCATGGCTGCGACGCGCCATCAGGCAATCGTCGCCACCGGGCATGCAGGCGCGGCAGACGTCCGGTCGGACCTCGTAGATGCCGCAGGCGGTCGACTTGCCGACCTCGCCGGCAAGCGCCGAGCAACGCACGCCGTCACAGCGCATGCCCGCTTCGTCGGCGGCCACATGGTCTTGCGGGATCCGGTCGAGCTGCGCGTCATCCTCGGTCGAGAAGCGCGGCCATTCGGATGAATAGGAACAGCAGGCGCCGCAGCTCTGGCAGTCGAAGAGCGGGGCGGCTCGCTCCTCCAGAGGCGAAAAATCTCCGGCGCTCGCTAAGGCAAGCAGCCCTGACGCAAACGGATTCAGATCGGCGTTTCGTGGCAAAGTCGCTATTTTTTCTTTTTGCTCTTGCGCGACGCCACTTCTGCCGGCGACTTGAACAGATCGGTCGCGGCCTCGGCGGTAATATCGGCTTTCGGCGCGGCGGCCGGCTTGGCCAGCTTTGCGGTGGCAACGGATGCCGCCGGCTGGTCCTTGGCGGAAAATTTTATGGCCATATCAATCCTCGTCGGAAAAACGCGATGATGGCGCATTCGGGTTGCGAAGGCGGCCGATCAGCGCCGAGACCGCCGTTATGTTCATTTCCTCGGGTGACCAGTTCCTGGCCTCCTCGATGTGCCGGGGCGCCAACTCACGATGCGTGCTGCCGCTATAGGCGGCATCCTGATGGGTGACCCGCTCATGGGTCTTGGCATTTTCGCGGACATACTCGATCAGATAGTTCGGGCATTCGGCGCGGCCACGCACGCCGAGCCTGACCTGGGCATCGCCATGGGCGCGCTTGCAGCGCTCGAGCTTCTCGAGCACCCGGCGGACATATTCGACCGGCTTGTCGAGCTCTCCCACGACATCGGCGATGGTCGAATCGGCGGCGATCGCCTTTTGCGGGACGCGCTTGGTGGCCATCAGCGTTTGCCCACGCGCTTCGGCGAGGCTGCGAGCGCGGCGGCCGCAGCCATCTCGTCGGCTTCCTTTTCCAGGCGCAACTCGCGCAGCCGCGCGGTCTTGGCTTCCCGGGCCTGGCTGACAGCGTCCTGCTCGGAAATGATGCGGTTGAGCGACATGGACTGGGTCTGGGCCTTGCTGAAGATGGATTCGGCCTGGTCGCGGGGTTTCTTTGAAGAGGCGGTCAAGGGCTTTCTCCCGGTTCGGAGCATGATGCCGCAAAATGGCGAAGCCGGTCTTTCGACCAGGACCACGCACAAAGCAATACGGCAGTCGGATTCAAATTGCTGAGCATCCTTAACACGTTCAAGCGAACGCGCGGTGCTCTTTTCGAATTTTTGAAGCGCCCCGAATGCAAAAGGCCAGGCATTGCCTGACCTCCCGCTGAAACGCCGCGCGCCGGTTGAACGCGCTGACACTTTCTCACCTGCGCATGATCCTTTCTGGAAACTGATGTTTCCCGGGTCATGCGCTGGAATTCGCCGTTCACCGGTGCCAGTACATCCGTGGTCACCGGCGAGGCTGAATTCCGTTTTAGGCCGCCTTCAACTGATCGGCGGACATCTTGCCCGACTTGTTGTCGCGGACCATCTCGTAGCCGAGCTTCTGGCCCTCGACGATGTCACGCATTCCGGCGCGCTCTACGGCCGAGATGTGGACGAAAACGTCGGCCGAGCCGTCATCAGGCTGAATAAAACCAAAACCCTTGGTGGCGTTGAACCATTTAACTGTGCCTGTGCTCATAACGAACCCTTTCCGTGGCAAATATTCGTTCGCCGTCATGCGAATGCACAACAGCGTTTGTCTCGATTTTGATGGGGGAAGTTCGTCAAAGGCGCGCCTGGACACGCGGATAACAAAAGTCGGTCAAACAAATATCGACGAATTGCTTATGGACTTCTTTTGGCACCGTGTCAATTTTTTTGCTTTCGCCGCCCGGCCGACCGGTCGCCGCAAGCCTGGCTGCGCAGGCAATCCGATAATGGATCTGGCGCCGAACCCGGGCCAGCGTCAGCTGTTAAAAAAAATCGCACCATGCCGGGAACAATTTTGGCATCCGTGCATTTTGGGTATCGTCAGCAGTTCATGAGAGCAATCCCAGGAAAGGCTGACGCAAAGGACGCCTCCCGTGCAATAAAACGCGCGAGGGGCGTTCTTTTATGGCGAGCGGCGATCGCCCCAGGCTGAAGGCGCGGTCGACAAGATCGCCGGCATTGCAGAAAGCTTATGGCGACATGAAGGACAAGCTCAGGAAGGTGCTCTGATCCCTGCGCCGCCGTTTCAATGGCAATGAGGAAAGCGGCTTAGGCGGCCGTCCGTTTGCTTCAGTTGCCGTTACAAGTTCAGGCTTTTGGAGAAAGCGTTGGTGAAGGCGACTTCGCCATGGTCATCGACAGCTTCGCCAAGCACTATGTCCATGCTGTCGCTGGTCACCCGCGCCACCGCGAATCCGCCCATATAGGCGGCCTTCGGCTTGAACAGATCGAGCCCATCGCTGCGGTACATCATCGGTGTCTCGTGCTGGTGGCCATGGAAGATGGCGATGACGTTGTAGCCCTTCAGCGCCGCCAGCAGCGCCTGCCGGTCCGCCTCGCTCCACCAGTGCGGCGCACCAGTGCCGTCATCGTCGAAGGTTCCTTTGGCGGCATCCCATCTTTCGATCGAAAAAATATCCCAGCCATAGTGCTGGAACAGGATGACAGGGCGGCCGTCCGCCGCGTGGGCCGCCAAATCCTGCTTCAACCATGGCAGGCCGGAGACCGCGCCGTGGCCGCTGTCGCCGGCAAAACGGTGCGTCTGGACGAGATGCAGGCCGCCCCAGTCCCACGAATAGCAGTCGGTGTCGACATCGTAGTCGGTTACCGGCACCGGCGCCTTGAAGAACACGCCGGCACGATGGTTGACCTCGACATAATCGCGCATTTCGCGGCGGTACCAGTCGACGTGCTGCGGCGGGCCGTTCTGGTCGAGATCATGGTTGCCGAGTCCGACAAAGACCGGCACATGCACGCGATCGGGACCGACGCCCTGCTGGTAACGCTGGCTGAACTGGAGCAGCTGCGTGCCTTCGCTGGGCTGGGTGACCTGGCCGCCGCCGTCGTCGGTCATGTCGCCGCCGACGACGAGGCCGAGCGGCGTGCCGATGCGGCTGCCGGCTGAGCGCAGGCCGGTGGCTATGCCGTTGATTTCGGCCGGCCAGTCCTTCTCGCCGATGGCGTTCAACGCGGCGACACTGCGCAGCAAGGCGGCGTCGGTCTTGCCTTCCTGCTGACAATTGGGGCTCAGCCCGCTGGCCATGCGGCAGGCATGGACATCGGCGACGAACAGGAAGGTGGCGTCGACAGGCGGAAGGCCCTGCCCGGTCCCTCCGAACGCCGGTCGCACAAAGGCGCCGGCTGCAGCAAACGCTGCCGCCTGTGCCAGGAAGCTGCGCCGGGAGAGAGATCCTGCCGAGATGCGATTCATGACGCGAGATTCAGCACAGCCGGCGCCTCTTCGTCCAGTTGGCTCGAACGGTATGTCGACACGGTGCCGCAGGTCTGGCATTCCTTTAGCGTCAGGACTCAACTTGCGCGGGCAGACGAGGACGCTATGAAGTCTATATCCATCGGCACGGCACTCACCATGCTGGCGAGCGCCGCTCATGGTGCCGAGTGTATCGACGCCAAAGGCGCCAAGGCCGGCTTCATTCTCGAAAGGCCCGGCATCCACAGCGAGTTTCGACCGGCGGCGGCTGGAATGGTGTCGGTTGCCAACGAATACCAGTCCCAATCGCCGCAGACGCAGTTTCTGTTCGGCGGCCTGATCGAGGTGTTTCGCGACAGCGAGACCGGTCAGCTTGCCATGATCCCGTTTTCCGATCTCAGAAAGCTGTTTCCGCTCAAGGCCGGGGCGAAGAGCAAGACCATATTCGTCCGTCTCGCAGCAAACAAACAACCGAAGGGCACCGAGACGCTCGAGATCAACGTCAAGGGAAAGGAGACCTTCAGCCTGGGCGACTGCAAATACAACGTGCTCGCCGTGAGGCAGACGATCAGGAACGAGGCCGGCAAGACACAGGATGAATTCACCGCGCTCTACGCGCCCGACCTGCAGGCCGTTCTGGCCAGGCGCTATGACGAGGGTACCAGCGGCGAAAGCGTGGTCGGCTACGAGGTGATCAAACCACTGCCGAATTGAGTCCCGGCAGGGCAGAGGGCGACTGGCGCTCCGGGATCAAAAGGCTTTGTACTGCCGCAGCACCCTGCGACGTCGCTTCGCTCCTGCTCCGCCCTTGGATGACGAAACTGGGGAAGCTCCCTGCTCCAGCGCGTTCAGGCAATCGCGCAGCACACCGGAATTCTGCGCCGTCTTGGCCATCGACATGGCGCCGGAATAGGTCGCGACCGCAAGCGCGGCGAAGCGCGGCGGATCGGTGTCCTGCTCCCTGCCCGCCTGCTGGTCGGCCCTGATCTTATCGGCGATCGCCTGGCGCCACGCCGAAAAGATGCCGGCAAGGGCAGTGCGAAAATCCGGATCGGCCAGCGACAGCTCATGCGCCAGATTGTTGAGCGGGCAGCCGCGCACGAAACCCTGTTGCGCCAGTTCCGTTGCCACGGCCTCGAACACGCTGCGCACGCCCTCGCGCGCCGAGCCTGCCGCCTGCACCGGCGCGATCCATGTTTCTTCGACGGCGGCCGCCACCCGCTCCTCGATCACCGCCAGCGCCAGCGCCTTCTTGGTCGGGAAATGATGATGCAGCGCGCCGCCGGTGACGCCCGCCGCCGCCATCAGGTCGCCGAGACTGGATGCGTGGTAGCCGCGCGCCTGAAAGGAAGCTTCGGCCACATCGAGCACGCGTTTGCGCAGGCCGTGCGGATCGTTGGTGCGTTTCCCGGGCCGCATCTTCAGGCGAGCAGTCATCTCTGCTGACATTTCCATACGATAGCAGATTGACAAAACAGGACAACCGGTCTGTTTATAAAACAGGATGAACACCCTGTTTTGGAGATTGTGCGATGAGCCTGCCCCCGAATGCCCCGTCGAAATCCAGCCTCAACGCCTCGCCGGTCGTCGAGCTCAGGCAATACACACTGAAACCTGGCCGGCGGGAAACGCTGATCGACATCTTCGACGGTCACCTGATCGAGGGTCAGGAAGCGGCAGGGATGACCATTATCGGTCAGTTTCGCGATCTCGACCGGCCTGACATGTTCGTCTGGCTGCGCGGCTTCGACGGTATGGAAGCGCGGAAAAATGCGCTGACCGCTTTCTACGAGGGACCCGTGTGGGCTGCCTATCGCGATGCCGCCAACGCCACGATGATTTCCTCCGACGACGTGCTGTTGCTGAAACCGGCATGGCCGGGCGCGGGCTTCGAGCTGACAGGCTCACAACGGACAACCTTGCCGGGTTACGAAAAGCCACGCGAAGACAATCGCTTGTCGGATATTGTTGTCATCAAGATTCACCATCTGCGGCCCGGCGCCGGGGCCGACTTCGCCAGCCGCTTCGAAACCGACGCCATTCCCACGCTGGCGGAATTTGGCGCACGGCCACTTGCTGCGTTTGTCACCGAGCATGCCGAAAACAGCTTTCCCCGCCTGCCGGTGCGATCAGGCGAAAACGTCTTCATCAGCGTCGCCGCCTTCGACAGCGCGGACGCCCATGAAAGCGTTGAAGCCGCGCTTGCCGCGGCGCCGGCCTGGCAGGCATTGCTGTCGAGGCTAGCCAGACCGACGGAAACGCTGCGCCTATCTGCAACCTCACGATCGCTGCTTGGTCGGTGAGAGAGGAGCCTCTTCCTTCTCCCCTTGTGGGAGAAGGTGGCCGAGCCCACGGGTCTTGCCTCCGGCAAGCCCGAGGACAGGCTCCGCTCGGTCGGATGAGGGGTGTTCCAGCTTGGCACCGACGGTGCTCCGTCCACCACCCCTCATCCGGCTCGGCGCTACGCGCCGATCCACCTTCTCCCACAAGGGGAGAAGGAAGAGCCCGCGCTCCTTCAACCGATTTGCATCCTTGCGGCTCGCAATCTCCGCTTGAAGCCATTTGTGCAACGCGATACGCCGATGCCGAATTCGACAGACCGGAGAGACAAGTGAGCGCGCCAGAGACCAGAACCGAAACCGACACGTTCGGTCCCATCGAAGTCGCCGCCGACCGTTATTGGGGCGCGCAGGCGCAGCGTTCGCTGGGCAATTTCAAGATCGGCTGGGAAAAGCAGCCGGCGTCGATCGTTCGCGCGCTCGGCATCGTCAAGCGGGCGGCGGCCGAAACCAATATGGAGCTGAAGCGGCTCGACCCGGCTATCGGCAAGGCGATCATCGAAGCCTCCCAGGAAGTTATCGACGGCAAGCTCAACGATCATTTTCCGCTGGTCGTCTGGCAGACCGGCTCGGGTACGCAATCCAACATGAACGCCAACGAGGTGATCTCCAATCCGGCGATCGAACTGCTGGGCGGCGTCATGGGGTCCAAGAAACCGGTGCACCCCAACGACCACGTCAATATGAGCCAGTCGTCGAACGATACCTATCCGACGGCCATGCACATCGCCTGCGCGGAGCGCATCGTGCACGACCTGCTGCCGGCGCTGAAGCATTTGCATGCGGCGCTCGAAGCCAAGACCAAAGCTTTCGCCCACATCGTCAAGATCGGCCGCACGCATACGCAGGACGCGACGCCCCTCACCCTTGGCCAGGAATTCTCAGGCTATGCCGCGCAGGTCGCCTCGTCGATCAAACGCATCGAGATGACGCTGCCCGGCCTGCAGGAACTGGCGCAAGGCGGCACGGCCGTCGGCACCGGCCTCAACGCGCCGATCGGCTTTGCCGAGAAGGTGGCGGCGCGAATCGCTGACATCACCGGCATCGCCTTCGTCACCGCGCCGAACAAGTTCGAGGCGCTGGCCGCGCACGATTCCATGGTGTTTTCGCATGGCGCCATCAACGCCTGCGCCGGCGCCCTGTTCAAGATTGCCAACGACATTCGTCTGCTCGGCTCCGGCCCGCGCTCCGGCCTCGGCGAACTGTCGCTGCCGGAAAACGAGCCGGGTTCATCGATCATGCCGGGCAAGGTCAACCCCACCCAGTGCGAGGCATTGACGCAGGTCTGCATCCAGGTGTTCGGCAACAATGCGGCTGTGACCTTCGCCGGCAGCCAGGGCCATTTCGAGCTCAACGTCTATAACCCGCTGATGGCCTATAATTTCCTGCAATCGGTGCAGCTGCTCGCCGACGCCTCCATCTCCTTCACCGACAATTGTGTGGTCGGCATCGAGGCGCGGGAAGAGAACATCAAGGCCGCACTCGACCGTTCGCTGATGCTGGTGACAGCATTGGCGCCGACCATCGGCTACGACAACGCCGCCAAGATCGCCAAGACCGCGCATAGGAACGGTACGACCTTGCGCGAGGAAGCGCTGGCCACCGGGTTGGTCAGCGAGGCCGACTACGACCGCCTGGTGCGCCCGGAGGACATGACGCATCCGGGATGATTTTGGCTGATCGCAAAAACGTTACTGCTGTGAACAATCTGTAACCAAATCTGCATCTTTGGTGAACAGTCGCCCTGCTCTATGTGGATGGGCAACGCAACCCTTCCCGAGAGAGCCTATATCATGTCTACCAATACGTCCGTTGCCGGTTCCGGCACCGTTTCCAACGCCTCGGCGACCATCCTGCTTGGCCGCGTTCTGCTTTCAGTCATCTTCGTGCTTTCCGGTTTCGGCAAGCTCACTGCGATCGCCGGCACCGCCGGTTACTTCGGCAGCATGGGCCTGCCCATGCCAACCGTAACGGCGATTGTCGTCGGCCTGATCGAGCTGCTTGGCGGTCTCGCCATCCTCATCGGCTTTCAGACCCGGATCACCGCCTGGGTGCTGGCAATCTTCACCGTCGCCACGGGACTGATCGCCCACACCGGCTGGGCCGATCAGATGCAGATGATCAGCTTCATGAAGAACCTGGCGATTGCCGGCGGCTTCCTCGTGCTGGCTTCCTCGGGCGCCGGCGCCTATTCGGTCGACGCTAAGCGCGGCTGACGCAGGCTAATAGCCAGTGCAGCAAGGGGCGCGGAATTTTTCGCGCCCCTTTTTCGTTGTCGATCTAACGACCTTCGATTGGCGGGCCGAGTGGCCTGGCTCGAATTTCTGCTAAGATCGAGACGTCGGGGTGAGCCAACCGGCCTGGCCGACCTCGGAGGTGACCAATGCCCCGCAATGCGCTGCTACTGCTTTCCCGACTGCTGCTCGCCGCGCTATTCGTTCCGTCCGGCTTTCACGCGCTTAGCGACATCGCCGGTACGTCGGGCTATTTCGCCGGCCTCGGCCTGCCGCTGCCGACGCTTGCTGCCTGGGGCACGGGGCTGTTCGAGCTGATCGCCGGGCTGCTCATCCTCGTCGGCTTCAAGACACCTGTCGTGGCGCTTCTGCTTGCCGCCTTCTGCATCGCGGCAGGCTTCATCGGCCATTATGGCCAGGGTGGCGACGATCCGACGCTGACCTTCATGCATTCGCAGATGCTGATGAAGGACATCGCCCTATCAGGCGGTTTTCTGGCGCTGGCGATGGCTGGCGCAGGTGCCTATTCGTTTGATGGGCGGATACTTCGGATCGGTCCTGAAACGACTTGACCGGCACAAGCTGTTTGCCTGAGCCAGATTACTTGGCTGGCATATTGGGGCCGCCCTCGACCGCCAGTACCAGCCGGCGGTTGGTGACCCTTGCCAGCTGTGCCAGTCGCCCGGCCGGCCGCTCGCCGTAAAGATCGGCCAGCGACGCCGGCAGTACCAGCGCAAGCACGCCATTGCCACGGCTCTCCCATTTCAACCGCGGCATGACGCCCGGCATTGCCGCCGTCAGCAGATAGACGACGCGCATCACGGCGGCCAGTACGCGGGCGCGCTCGATATAGCGCGGCGTCGCCAGTGCCTTGATTTCCGGCGCGATCGATTCGTTGAAGATGCCCTCATGACGGTAGGCGTTGGCCAGCGCCAGGAAGGCGCGGCCGGGATGGTCGACGCCGATGAAGGAGGCGTGGGCAATGATGTTGAGCGATTGCTTGCCGCGATATTCGGGATGTGCGCGCCAGCCGATGTCGGCAAGCAGACAGGCGGCCTGGCGGTAACGCGCCTCGTCGACGGTCTCCTCGATGCCGAAGGCGGCGAAGGTCTTGCCCGTCCACTCGACAAGCTCATGCGCGTGGGTGACCGAGCGCGAACGCAGCCGGGCGAGTTCTTCAGAGGCCGAGATCAGCGGATCTGCCATCTGCTCGGCTTTGTCGAGCAGCGAATAGAGAAAGCCCTCGCGCACGCCCAGCGCCGAAACAATGATCTTGGACGGCTGCATCGCCGCCATGATCTCCTGCAGCACGGTGGCGCCATAAGGCAGCAGCGAGCGGCGGTTCTTTGAGACGCCCTCGATACCCCTTATCTTCTCGATCTCGCCCTTGGCAACCTGCTTGAGGAAGTTCGTAGCGCTGTCGATGCCGATCTCGTAATGGTGCATGACGCTCAGCGGATAGGTGGTCATTTCCATGTACAGCCGGGCGAGGTTTCGCCAGGTGCCGCCAACCGCATAGAACGGCCTGCCCTGCCCGCCTTTCAGCAGCTTTGCCTTCGCGAGCTCGTCGCGCGCTATCTTTGCCGCCTGGGCCAGTGAGTTCTTGGCCATGTCCTGTAGACGCAGGCCGCCCAACGGCAGCGTGATGCCGTCGCCGATTGCCTCGCCATCGACGTCGACCAGTTCGAGGCTGCCGCCGCCGAGGTCGCCGGCGATGCCGTTGGCCGGGTGGAAGCCGGAAATGACGCCAAGCGCGGAATAGTGGGCTTCCTGGCGCCCGCTCAGCACCTGGACCTCGGTCTTGAGTACGTCTTCGGCACGGTGGATGAAATCGGGGCCGTTGACCGCCTCGCGGGCGGCGGCGGTCGCCAGTACATACATACGCTCGGCGCCGACCTGCTCGGACAGCGCGCGGAAACGCCGAAACTCCTCCATCGAGCGGGTCACCGCCTCGGGATCGAGCTTTCCGGTCGAGACGATGCCGCGACCGAGGCCGGCCAGCATCTTTTCGTTGAACAGCATGGTCGGCGAGCGCGCCAGCCCCTCATAGACGACAAGACGGATCGAGTTCGACCCGATGTCGATGATGGACAGCGGTCGGCGGTCCTGAAGCCGGCCCTGGGACGTTGAAATCATCAGCCGGTCGCTGCGGCGTTTTTCTTGCGGCGCTTGAACTGCGCGATGCGCTTGGGCGCATGCGATTTCAGCGCATCGCCGCGTCCGGAAAGGCTCGGATTGGTCATGAAATATTCCTGCGCGTTGAACGGTTCCTCGCCCTCCTCAAGCGTGGCGCGCCGGGAGGTTCCGTCAGCCAATACGTCGAAACTTTGCTGGTTGTCCATGATGTTGCCCAGCATGATCTGGCCGAGGACTTGTTCATGCACCGTTGGATTGGTGATCGGCACCATGGTTTCGACGCGGCGGTCGAGATTGCGCGGCATCAAGTCGGCCGACGAGATGTAGACGACCGCCCCGTCCGAGGGCAGTCCATGGCCGTTGCCGAAACAATAGATGCGGCTGTGTTCGAGGAAGCGGCCGACGATCGACTTGACCCTTATGTTTTCCGACAGGCCCGGCACCTGGGGCCTCAGGCAGCAGATGCCGCGCACGACGAGATCGATCTCGACGCCGGCGCGGCTGGCGTCATAAAGCGCGTCGATGATGATCGGGTCGACCAGCGAATTCATCTTCATCCAGATGCGGGCCGGCCTGCCCTCCTGCGCATGGGCAATCTCCTCCGAAATGTGCTTGAGGATGCGCTTGCGCAGCGTGAACGGCGAGATGGCCAGCCGCATCTCCTCGGTCGGCTCGGCGTAGCCGGTGATGAAATTGAACAGCTGGGCGACATCGCGGGCGATCGTCGAAGCGGTGGTGAAGAAGGACAGGTCGGTGTAGATGCGCGCGGTGACCGGGTGGTAGTTGCCGGTGCCGAGATGCACGTAATTGCGTAGCTTGCCGTCCTCGCGCCGCACCACCAGCGACATTTTCGCATGGGTCTTCAGTTCGAGGAAGCCGAACACGACCTGAACGCCGGCGCGCTCGAGGTCGCGCGCCCAGCGGATGTTGGCTTCCTCGTCGAAACGCGCCTTGAGCTCGACCAGCGCCGTCACCGACTTGCCAGCCTCCGCCGCGTCGACCAAGGCGCGCACGATCGGGCTGTCGTTCGAGGTGCGATAGAGCGTCTGCTTGATTGCCACGACTTCCGGGTCGGCCATCGCCTGGCGCAGGAACTGCACCACCACGTCGAACGATTCGTAAGGGTGATGAACGATGATGTCCTTCTCGCGGATGGCAGCGAAACAGTCGCCGCCGTGCTCGCGGATGCGCTCGGGAAAGCGCGGATTATAGGGCGTGAATTTGAGATCGTCGCGGGCGATGGCGACGATCTCGGAAATCTGGCTGAGCGCCAGCGGGCCGGTGAGCACGCTGATGCGGCTCGACGAGACGCCAAGCTCGCCGGCGACGAACTCGCGCAGTTCGGCCGGCATCAGCTTGTCGAATTCGATGCGGATGACCGAGCCGCGGCGGCGGCGCTTCAGCGCCGTCTCGAACAGGCGCACGAGATCCTCCGACTCCTCCTCGACCTCGATGTCACTGTCGCGGATGATGCGGAACGTGCCGGAGCCCTTGACTTCGTAGCCGGGGAACAGCTTGCCGATATAGAGGCCAACCGCTTCTTCCAGCGTAATGAAGCGGACATGATGCTTGCGGTCGGGCAAGCGGATGAAGCGCTTCAGCGCCACCGGCAGACGCAACAGCGCGCTCATCTCCTCGCCATTCCTGCGATGGCGCAATTGCAGGGCCATCGAGAAGCCGAGATTGGGAATGAACGGGAATGGATGCGCCGGGTCGATTGACAGCGGTGTGAGCACCGGAAATACCTGCTCCTGGAAATGATCCTCGAGCCAGGTTTTCTCGTCCTTGGTCAGCCCATCGCGGCTGATGCTCTCGATTCCTTCCTTGTCGAGCAGCAGCATCAGCGCGGAAAGGCTTTTCTGCTGGTCTTCCTGCAGGCGCTCGACCTCGCGCAGCAATTGTTCCAGCTGTTGTTCGGGGGTGCGGCCGTCCGGGCTCTTCAGCTTGATGCCTTCACGAACCTGGCCGGCGAGACCGGCGACACGGACCATGAAGAACTCGTCGAGATTGGCGGCCGAAATCGACAGGAAGCGGACACGTTCGAGCAGCGGATGATTGGCGTTAAGCGATTCCTCGAGGACGCGGCGGTTGAATTGCAGCCAGGAAAACTCGCGGTTGACGAAACGGTCCGGGTTGCCGCCCTCGGGGCTCGCCACCTCGACAGTGGTGAATTCGCTCTGCACCGGCTTTAGTTCGTTCATGGTTCCTGCTCGTTTCGCACCCGCTGGCCACAGCGTCGCGCGTCTTTGCGGACGCGCAAAGGACGCTCTATCACTCTTAGCTACGCATGATCCCCAGCGAAACCGAATTCGGTTTTCGGACCATGCCTTAACCGGCTTAGCTTATCCTGTGACAGGCTTTTACGACAGTTTGATTTCATCGATCTTGCAAAGAGACAGCTTATGATCCAGATGCAATCCAGGCTACAGCGCGGCGCGCCCTTGGACGCGCAAAGGGCGCGGTGGAATTTTGATTGCGCGCATGATCCGGGGTCATGCGGCAAATGCAGGAGACGACGATGGCAAGCGGTTCCATTCCCCATTTCCAGAACGATGCGGGCTATGCGGCGATCGACATCGGCGTCAAGGAATTCATGTGCACCGGCGCCAACCCGCCTTTCGACCATCCGCATGTGTTTCTCGACATGGGCGACGACAATGAAAAGGTCTGCCCCTATTGCTCGACGCTTTTTCGCTATTCGCCAAAGCTGAAGGCGACGGAAACGCAGCCTGCGGGATGCCTCTATATCGACCAGGCCGCCTGACGCGCACGTCATCCCCATGGACGACACCCGGTCCCGGCAGGTCGTTATCGCCGGCGCCGGCGTCGCCGGACTGACTGCGGCGCTGGCATTTTCCGAGCGCGGCTATCTGGTGCGGCTGTTCGAACAGGCGCCGCGCCTCGAAGCGGCCGGCGCCGGCATCCAGCTCTCACCCAACGCAACGCGCATCCTTCGCCAGCTCCGCGTGCTCGACCGGCTCTTGCCGGCGGCGGTGCGGCCGGAGGCGGTCGTGCTCAAGGACGCCGCCACACTGCGCGAGCTGGCGCGGGTGCCGCTTGGCGAAGCAGCCGAAAGGCGCTGGCACGCGCCCTATCTCGTCGCTCATCGGGCCGATCTGCAAGACGCGCTGATGGCGCGCCTTGCCGAACAGCCGGACATCAGTCTCGTCACCGGCGCGCGCGTCGGCGGCGTCGCCGCAGGACCGCGCCATACCACGGCAACAGTCGAGATTGCCGGCAAGACGGTCGAAGCCGACGGCTTTCTGCTGATCGGCGCCGACGGCGTTTGGTCGGCCATCCGTGCTTTTGGCGGGTTTGCGGCCAAAAGCCGGTTTTCGGGCGAGCTTGCCTGGCGCGCTACGATCAGTGCAGACAGTGTCGCGGGAGAAGCGCTTGCGGCGGTCGGCGCCGCCAATTGCGTGACCGCCTTCCTGCATCCCGGTTTTCACCTCGTCGCCTATCCGGTCAGCAACGGCACGGCGTTCAACCTGGCCGCCTTCACCACGGGCGAGATCATCGCCGAGGGCTGGTCGGGCCACGCCGACCCCAACATCCTCGTCGGCGCCATGCGTGGCACGGCGGCAGCACTGGCCCGGCTTGCCGAGGATGCCGGCCCATGGACCGCATGGCCGATCCATACGGTCGACCAGGCACAGCCTTGGACAGCGCCCGCCGGCATCGCGCTGATCGGCGACGCGGCGCATGCGATGACGCCGTTTGCGGCGCAAGGCGCGGCGATGGCGATCGAGGATGCCGCAACCCTTGCCGGTTTTGTCGCCGCCTCGCCTGCCGACCCCTGGAGCGCCCTTACCGCCTGGGAAAAGGTGCGGCGCCCGCGCATCGCCAAGGTCGCCCGCCGCGGTGCCGTCAACCGTCTCGCCTGGCACGCTTCCGGGCCGGTGGCGGTCGCGCGCAACCTGTTCCTGAAGCTGCGCTCTCGGGAAAGGCTCGCCGCCGATCTCGATTGGCTTTATGGCTGGCAGGTGCCGGAAACCGTCGGACACTAGTGCCAAGCATCAATTATAAATCCGCATCGACAGGTGGAGCGAGGCCGGCAGCGGATTCCACCAGCCTGTCCGCAGGCCGGCGATACGCAGAGCCGCCGCCGTCCAGGTGTTGCAGCCAACCAGCGCGTTGAAATGGCCGTTGGCTTCGTAGAAGCGGTCGAACCTGGAATAGGCGGCATTCTCGATCAGGATCGGTCCGTTCGGCCCTCGCTGGAAACTCGCGGCGATGAAGTCGAGCAGCGCTGCAAAACGCTCCTGCCTGATGTCGAAGCCGGCGACGTCGGGGTGCGGCTCGACAATGTTTCCGGCGACATCGACATGCATAACCGATGCGTCCAGTGTCATCGCCTTCATCACCGGCACCGCCTTCAGTTCCGACCAGGTCGGCGTTTCCAGATAGAAGGCGCGGCTGCCCCAGCCGAAGACGATGTAGCGGACCCCAGTCATGTCGGCCGGAATGCCGTCATCGACCAGGAAATGGAAGCGCTTGCGCACTTCGTCGTCGACCGGGACAGCGATATCGGTGTGGATCGGATTTTTCAGCACCAGGATGTGCCTGGTGGCGACGGGATCGGCGGCGGCCGCCGGCAAGAGCGTCCGTGGGATGAATGTGCCCAGAACCACGGCAAGCACGATTGCCACCACCAGAATGGCGAGAAAACGCCCAAGCTTTTTCATGAGGACGACTTTCCATGAGGGCGGCCTTGCAGCCGAGACGCGATCGGCGGTGACAGCTCGGACCCAAAAAAAGAGCCCGGCGGGTTTCGGCCGGGCTCTTTTGATTCGCGTGAGAGCGATCAGTGCAGGATCTGCGACAGGAACAGTTTTGTGCGCTCGTGGCGCGGATTGTCGAAGAACTCGGCCGGTGTGTTCTGCTCGACGATCTGGCCCTGATCCATGAAGATCACCCGATTGGCGACCTTGCGGGCAAAGCCCATCTCGTGGGTGACGCAGAGCATGGTCATGCCCTCTTCGGCGAGGCCGACCATTGTCTCCAGCACTTCCTTGATCATTTCGGGATCGAGCGCCGAGGTCGGCTCGTCGAACAGCATGATGCGCGGGTTCATGCATAACGAGCGGGCGATGGCGACGCGCTGCTGCTGGCCGCCGGAAAGCTGGCCGGGATATTTGTTGGCCTGTTCCGGGATCTTGACGCGCGTGAGGAAGTGCATGGCGATTTCCTCGGCCTGCTTCTTCGGCGTCTTGCGGACCCAGATCGGCGCCAGCGTGCAGTTTTCCAGGATGGTCAAATGCGGGAACAGGTTGAAGTGCTGGAAAACCATGCCGACCTCGCGGCGAACTTCGTCGATCTTCTTGAGGTCGTTGGTCAATTCCTTGCCATCGACGATGATCTTGCCCTTCTGGTGCTCTTCCAGCCGGTTGATGCAGCGAATCATCGTCGATTTGCCGGAGCCCGAAGGGCCGCAAATGACGATGCGCTCGCCGCGCATTACCTTCAGATTGATATCCTTCAGCACGTGGAATTCGCCGTACCATTTGTGCATGGCGATGATGTCGATGGCGACATCGGTGGTGGAAACCTGCATCTTGGCGGCATTGACCTTGATCTCTTCCGCGCTGACTGCATTTTCTGTGGCCATGGAAGGTTCCCTTTTTTGTTCTTAGCGTTTGTAGCTGGTGTCGAGCCGGCGTTCCGTGAACATCGAATAACGCGACATACCGAAGCAAAACAGCCAGAAAACGAAGGCGGCGAACACCAGGCCGGACCTGGCCGTCTGCGCCGTCGCCCAGTTGGCGTCGGAGAAATTCTGTTTGACGACGCCGAGCAGGTCGAACATCGAGATGACGATGACCAGGCTGGTGTCCTTGAACATGCCGATGAAGGTGTTGACGATGCCGGGAATGACCAGCTTCAGCGCCTGCGGCATCACGATCAGGCCCATCTTCTGCCAGTAGCCGAGGCCGAGCGAATCGGCGCCTTCATATTGGCCCTTGGGGATCGCCTGCAGGCCGCCGCGTATCACTTCGGCCATGTAGGCAGCGGCAAACAGCGACACGCCGATCAGTGCCCTGAGAAACTTGTCGAAGCTGACGCCGGCCGGCAGGAACAGCGGCAGCATGACGCTGGCAAAGAACAGCACGGTGATCAGCGGAATGCCGCGCACCGTCTCGATGAAGATGATGCACAGCAGCTTGACGATCGGCATATTCGAGCGCCGGCCGAGCGCCAGCACGATACCGACTGGCAGCGACACGGCAATGCCGACGAAGGATAGGCTGAGCGTCACCAGCAGCCCGCCCCACAGCGAGGTTTCGACAAGTGGCAGGCCGAACATGCCTCCGACCAGCAGGATGAAGGCAACGACCGGCAGCGCCCCAAAGAGAAGAATGGCATTCAGCCCCTTGCGCGGCACCTTCGGGATGAGCAGCGGCACCAGAAGCGCCACGAACAGGATGGCGACCAGGATCGGCCGCCAGCGCTCATCGATCGGATAACGGCCGAACATGAACTGGCCGAACTTGGCGTTGACGAAGGCCCAGCAGGCGCCGGACCAGCCGTCCGGCTGGATGCCGCCTTGCGCCACGGTGGCGCAGACCGTGCGGTCCGTGCCGGTCCACTGGGCACTGATGAAGGCCCAGTTGATCACTTGCGGCAGAATCATCGCGACCAGGACGATGCCGATGATGGTCAGGATCGTGTCACCGGTCGACGCGATCAGGTTTTTGCGTATCCAGGCGCCCAGTCCGCGCTCGCTTGGCGGCGCCGACTGTGCCAGCGCCATTTCGACGCGAACGAAGGAAAGATCGTGTTCCTGCATGACCCTACCTCTCCACCAGCGCCATCCTGGCGTTGACCACGTTCATGATCGCCGAGGTCAGCAAGCTTAGCGCGAGATAGACGGCCATCATGATCACCACACCCTCGACGGCCTGGCCGGTCTGGTTCAGCACCGTTCCGGCGATTGCAGTCAAGTCCGGATAGCCGATGGCGATGGCCAGCGAGGAGTTCTTGGTCAGGTTGAGATATTGGCTGGTCAGCGGCGGAATGACGATGCGCATGGCTTGCGGAATGACGACAAGCCGCAGGATCGGTCCCGCCCGCAGCCCGAGCGCAGCGGCCGCCTCGGTCTGGCCTTTGTTGACGCCCCTGATGCCGGCGCGCACGATCTCGGCGATAAAGGCGGCCGTATAGCATGACAGCGCCAGGTAGAGCGACAGGAACTCCGGCCTGACCTGGAAGCCGCCAGTCAGGTTGAACGTCGATTGCTTTGGATAATCGAAGCTCAGCGGGAAACCGCTCAGCGCGTAGGCCAGCAACGGCAAGCCGATGATCAAAGCCGTCGATGTCCAGAACACAGGGAATTGCTGGCCGGTCGCCATCTGCCGCTGACGCGCCTTGCGGGCGACGAACCACGCCATGGCGATGCCGAGAAGCAGGGCCACCAGGATCAGCCAGGAGCCGTCGCCCCACACCGCGCGCGGAAAATAGAAGCCGCGTTGGTTGAGAAAGGAACTGAACGGCAAATTGATGCTCTCGCGCGGCGGCGGCAGCACGGCAAGCACGCCGGAGTACCAGAAGAAGATGACCAGCAGCGGCGGGATATTGCGGAAGACCTCGACATAGATCGTGCAGATCTTCCTGATCAGCCAGTTGTGCGAAAGCCGGCCGATGCCGATGATAAAGCCGATGAGGGTCGCGGTGATGATGCCGGCGACGGCAACAATCACTGTGTTGAGAAAGCCGACCAGAATGGCGCGGCCATAGGTCGAATCCGACGAATAGGCGATCGCGCTCTCACTGATGTCGAAGCCGGCGCGGCTGTTGAGAAAGCCGAAACCGGAAGCGATGCGCAGGCGCGTCAGATTGGCAATGACGTTTTGGGCGATCCACCAGACCAACGCCACCAGCACGATGACGACCACCGCCTGGAAGAATATGCCGCGGATCTTCGGATCATTGATGAAGGAGCCGCGGCTTGGCTCCTCGCGAAGAATTTCCTGCGATGCCATTCGACCATCCCCTGGAAAGAGAAACCGGAAGGCAGGAAAGCTGCCTTCCGGATCACATTTCGATCAGCGGATCGGCGGAGCGTATTGTAGGCCGCCCTTGGTCCACAACGCGTTGATGCCGCGCGCGATCTTCAGCGGGCTGCCCGAACCGACATTGCGTTCGAACATTTCGCCGTAATTGCCGACTGCCTTGACGATGTTGACGACCCAGTCGTTGGAGACACCGAGATCGGTGCCGATCTTGGTATCGGCCTCCTGGCCGAGCACGCGCTTGATCTCGGGATTGTCCGAGGTCTTCATCTCGTCGACATTGGCCTTGGTGATGCCGAGTTCCTCTGCCTGCAACAGCGCGAAGTAGGTCCACTTGACGATGTGGTACCACTGGTCGTCGCCTTGCCGGACCGCCGGTCCGAGCGGTTCCTTGGAGATGATCTCGGGAAGCACGACGTGGTCGGCGGGCGAGCCCAGCGTCAGCCGGATGCCGTAGAGGCCCGACTGGTCGGTGGTGTAGACGTCGCAACGGCCGGCGTCATAGGCGGCGTTGACCTCTTCCAGCTTTTCGAAGACGACCGGGTTGTACTCCATCTTGTTCGACTTGAAGTAGTCGGCGAGGTTGAGCTCGGTCGTGGTGCCGCTCTGCACGCAGACCGCCGCGCCCGAAAGCTGCAGCGCGGAATTCACGCCCGGCAGCTTCTTGGCGTTGATCATGAAGCCCTGGCCGTCATAGTAGGTGACACCGACGAAGTTCAGCCCAAGCGCCGTATCGCGGTTGATGGTCCAGGTGGTGTTGCGCGACAGGATGTCGACTTCGCCCGACTGCAGCGCGGTGAAGCGTTCCTTGGCGCTGAGCGGCGTGAACTTGACCTTGGTGCCATCGCCGAACACGGCGGCCGCGACAGCGCGGCAGAAATCCGCATCGATGCCTTGCCAGTCGCCCTTGTCGTCCGGCGCCGAGAAGCCGGCCAGACCGGTCGAGACGCCGCATTGGATGAAGCCCTTGGCCTTGACGTCGTCGAGCGTGGCGGCCGACGCGGCCGAAGCCACCAATCCAAGCGTGGCGGCGCCCAGAATGCCGATTGCAATGTGTTTCATAACCCACAGACCCTTTTCTGTTTTTTTCAGGCGAACCTGACTTTTTTCCGTGTGAACGCAGCTTCCCGTTCCGGCCCATTCCCGGAACCTGCATCGCAACCGACGCACTGCCTCCCATTCACGAACTGCATCGAAGGCGATTATTTCGGTGAGGTCAAGGAAAATGACCGAAACCGAATGAGTTCGAAACCAATTGTCGCAAATGCCTGAATTGCAGACAAACGCGCCCGGAAATTAGCCAGCCGTGCGAACAAAGCCGGCAAAGTCCGGTCAACGCAAAATCGGGGCTGCGCCGGCAAAACCCGGTCGCTCGGTTTTACGGCCCATGACTGACTTGTCGTGCGATGAATTGGCATATCCAAAGTCCGCCGGCTGGTGGATGGCGAACGGTTGCGCGGCCAATGCCGCCGCACTATGGCTAGCGCTTCATCAGAGGCGAAGAGCAATGGCAAAAGACGGCAACGAAATGGGCATCAACACGCGGCTTGCCCATTCGGGCAATAATCCGCACGAATATTTCGGCTTCGTCAATCCGCCGGTCGTGCATGCCTCGACCGTGCTCTATCCCAACGCGACGACGATGGCGGCACGCAGCCAGAAATACACCTACGGCACGCGCGGCACGCCGACCACCGACGCGCTTGCCGGCGCGATCGACGCGCTCGAAGGCTCGGCGGGCACGATCCTGGTGCCCTCGGGCCTGGCGGCGGTGACGGTGCCGCTGCTCGCCTTCCTGTCGGCGGGCGACCATGTCCTGATCGTCGATTCCGTCTATCACCCGACCCGCAATTTCGCCGACACGATGCTGAAACGGCTGGGCGTCGAGGTCGAGTACTACGATCCGCATGTCGGTGCCGGTATAGCGGCGCTGATCAAGCCCAACACCAGGGTCGTGTTCACCGAATCGCCGGCCTCCAACACGTTCGAGGTGCAGGACATACCGGCCATCGCCAGCGCGGCACACGCCGCAGGCGCGATCGTCATGATGGATAACACCTGGGCGACGCCGCTCTACTTCCGGCCGCTCGACTTTGGCGTTGACATCTCGATCCATGCGGCGACGAAATATCCGGCTGGCCATTCCGACGTGCTGCTCGGCACCGCGTCGGCCAACAGGGCCTGCTGGAAACAGCTTTGCGAGACATTTTACACGATGGGCTGCTGCGCTGGGCCGGACGATGTCTATCAGGTGCTGCGCGGCCTGCGCACCATGGGTGTGCGCCTCGACCACCATCAGCGCAGCGCACTGGCCATCGCCGCCTGGCTGGAGGGCCAGCCGGGCGTGGCGCGCGTACTGCATCCAGCGCTTGCCAGCCACCCCGACCACGATCTCTGGAAGCGCGACTTCTGCGGCTCGAGCGGCATTTTTTCGATCGTGCTCAAGGGCGGCGGCCAGAAACAGCAGCATGCCTTCCTCGACGCGCTCAGGATATTCGGCCTTGGCTATTCCTGGGGCGGCTATGAGAGCCTTGCCGTGCCGGTGTTCCTCGGCGACCGCGTCGTCGCCAAGGGCCCTTATGATGGCCCGCTCATCCGCTTGCAGATCGGGCTTGAAGACGTCGACGACCTGAAAGCCGATCTGGCGCGCGGCCTCGCTGCGGCGGCGGGTGCTTGAGCGACGGCAGGGTCATCCAACAGGCGCATCCTCGGCCTGATCACGCAGACCCGATCTGCTGGCCGCAACGGCGCGCTCAAGCTGCAGACAAGCTGCTGGTCGAAGCGGTAGCGTAGTCGGGCCGCCGGGAAAAATGTTCGGGAACCTTTTCTCGGTTAGCCCGTCCAATGTTTCGATCGGAGGATTTGCTTCCGGTCAGGAGATTGGCTCGCGATGAGGAAACCGCTCTCGGCTGCGACCGTCACGCCTGCCGCATCTGGCGAGATGCAGCTTGTCGGCCGTGCGCTGGCGCGCGAGGGCGGAGCCTTCCACACGATTATCAAAATGCACAACCAGCGACTCTATCGTATCGCCCGCAGCGTTGTTCGCAACGACAGCGAGGCTGAAGACATCGTGCAGGAGGCCTATGTCAGGGCCTTTGCCCAGCTCGGGGATTTTCGTGGCGAATCCTCTCTCGCCACATGGCTGTCGCGCATCGTCATCAATGAGGCGCTTGGGCGTTTGCGCAAAAGGCGGCGAACGGTAGCGATGCCGCAAAGTCTACAAGCCGAAATCATCAAGTTTCCCTTAATCCCAGCGACGATCCGGAGCGGACGATGGCGCAACGGCAGATCCTCGAGCTTGTCGAACGGGCGACCGATCGCCTTCCCGATGTCTACCGGACAGTATTCGTGGCGCGGGTGATCGAGGGTCTCAGCATAGACGAGACCGCAGAATTGCTTGATGTGCGGCCCGAAACCGTCAAGACCCGGCTGCACCGCGCCCGCGCCCTCGTCCGCAAGGCGCTGGACGATCAGATCGGCCCGGTGCTGCTCGATGCCTTCCCCTTCGCCGGCCGCCGGTGTGAACGGCTGACCGCCGCGGTGATGCAGCGGCTTGGCTTTACAGACTGATTTTTCCCGAATTCCCGGGAACGTTTGCCCCCGCCCGGCATCCAATCATCGTCAACTGGAAATGCCCGGAGCCATTCGCATCCGGCGAAGGAGAACGTCATGTTTATTCGATCGACCACCGCACTGGCAGCGCTTTTCCTGCTCAGCACAGCAACGTTGGCGCAAGCCTCCGATAAGCCGAGCGACCCGCAGATCGCCCACATCGCCTACACAGCCGGCGTGCTCGACGTCGAGGCGGCCATGCAAGCGCTGAAGAAATCGAAAAACAAGGAGATTCTCGACTTCGCCAAAGACATGCTGCGAGACCATGAAGCCGTAAACAAACAAGCGCTTGACCTGGTCAAGAAGCTCAACGTGACGCCAGAGGACAACGCCACAAGCAAGGCGCTGACCAAGGCGGCGGACGAGGAACGGGCGAAGCTCGCCAAGCTCGACGGCGCCGCGTTCGACAAGGCCTATGTTGACAACGAGGTCGCCTATCACAAGCAGGTCAACGGCGCGCTCGAAACCCTGCTGATCCCCTCGGCCGAGAATGCCGAACTGAAGAGCCTGCTGGAGACCGGCCTGAAGCTATTCCAGGGCCATGAACAGCATGCCGAACATGTCGCCGGCATGCTGAAATGAGTAGAGCACCGACGGTGTCGAAACGGCATCTGTGGATTGCAGTGGCGCTAACTATTGCTGCCGCATCCGCCAAGGCCGAAACGATTGAGGTGACGATCGAGAAGCTGGTGTTTTCGCCCGCAAGCATCGAGGCGAAGGTCGGCGACACGATCGAGTGGGTCAACAAGGACGTGTTCGCCCACACGGCGACCGTCACAGGCGGCTGGGAGGTGATGATCCCGCCGAAGACATCGGCGAGCCTGACGCTGAAGAGGGCAGGTTCGTTCGACTATTTCTGCCGCTTCCACCCCAACATGAAAGGCCAAATGACGGTGAAGTCGCCCTAGCCAAGCCAGCAGAGACCGCCCTGCACGCGCAGGGCGGTCGGGCGGCATCGAACTGCCTGGTAGCGAGGCGCCGGCTCGCCGGTCTGCGTCGCGGCGAACAGGGTGTGCGGGCGGCGTAGAGCGCCGCGCATCCTTTGGGACGCGCCACGGACGGTGTGGTCCAGTCTTTCTACGACCAGCGACCGCCGCTCGATGCAGGCGGACGACAATCTGTGCTAAAGTAACCCTATGAAAGCATGGCTGGAAGCGGCAAAGAGCCGGGCGCGCGACATCAAGCTTGATGTCGTCGCCCTGTGGTTCGCCGCACGCGATCCTCGAGTGCCCTGGTCCGCGAAACTCGTGGCGGGGATGGTGGCCGCCTATGCGCTTTCCCCAATCGACCTGATCCCGGATTTCATTCCGGTGCTCGGCTATCTTGACGACCTGATCATCGTACCGCTCGGCGTAGTCCTGGCCATAAGGCTTGTTCCGCCGCCGCTGATGGACGAGTTTCGAGCGCAGGCTGCCGCGCTCGAAACACGCCCGCAAAGCAGGACGGGAATGTTCTTTATCGTGGCGCTCTGGCTGGCTTTGGCAGCTTTGCTGATCTGGGCTTTTTGGCCCACCCACGCCAGATAGTCCGGAGGCTTGCTTGCACTTGAAACCGCCCTTGCCTGCTGCGCCGGCGGCCTAAAACCCAAGCGCCAGCCACGCCGTCCCGGCAAGCAGCGTGACCAGCGTCAGCGGCAGGCCGACCTTGAAAAACGCTCCGAAAGACAGCGTCTTGCCGGCGGCTCGCGCCTGCTCTGCGACAATCAGATTGGCGACCGAGCCGAGCAGCGTGAAATTGCCGGCCAGCGTCGAGCTCATGGCGACGACCAGCCAGGCGCGTTCGGGGTTTTCCAGGCCGGGTATGAACGGCCGCAGCGCCAGCACGGCCGGAACGTTGCTCATAATATTGGACAGCACTGCAGTGAAGCCGGACAGCCGCCAGACGTCGTCCAGCCCGAGGTTTTTTGCCGAGGCGACGATGTCGGGGCTGAGCAGCGTCTTCTCGGCGCCGGCGACGACGATGAACAGGCCGGCGAACATGAACAGCAGCGGCCCGTCGATCTCGCCGTAGATGCGCGCCGGCTTGATCGCGCGGGTCACGAGAAGAATGGCGCCGCCGATGAGCGCGGCCTTGGCAACCGGCACGCCGGCAAAGAAGGCGATTGCCAGTCCGATGCAGACGACCACGGCCTTGAGCACCTGTCCCGGCAGCATGCGGCCGCGATAGACCTCGGGGCTGAGCTCGGTCTTGCGCGCAAATTCGGCGCGATAGATGATGCGCACGATGACGACGACGGCGACGAGGCCAAACAGCGCGACCGGCGCCAGGGCCGCCGAGAAGGCCGGATAGGAAATCCCCGACAGCGCGCCGATGACCATGTTCTGCGGGTTTCCGGTGATGGTGGCGACGCTGCCGCAATTCGACGCCGTGGCGGTGGCGATCAGGTAGGGAATTGGGTTGCGGTTGATGACCCGGGTGACGTGGACGACGATCGGCGCCATGACCAAGCAGATCGCGTCGTTGACCAGGAACGCTGACAGGACGCCGGTCAGCAGCGTCACCATCACCAGCAGCATAAACGGCGCATGCGCGTGCTCGATGGCAACGGCGCCGAGTGCGCGAAAGGCGCCCGACACCTTCAGATGCGCGACGACGATCATCATGCCGAGCAGCAGCGTGATGGTGTCGAAATTGATCGCCCGGTAGGCGTCCTCCAGGCTGAGCGCGCCGATGGCGATCATCGCCGCACCGCCGAGCAGCGCAATGCCTGCCCGGTCAAGGCGCAAGCCGGGGATCCTGCCGATGGCAACGCCGGCATAGGTCAGGATCAGGATCAGCAGTGCGGCCGCACCCATCAATGTCATTCGTGGGAAAGCCCCGTTCAGATCCGCCCTGCCCCGCCATAAGGGTAGGCGCAAGCTGTGATTCCTGCCGCCATACTCACCCTGAGCTCAATCCGATCGGGCAAGCCTTGGCAATATCAAATATTGATGCGACGCGCACAGCGTCGAACCATCGAAGAGACTGGCGCACCATCGGCCAACTCATCCAGACGATCACACCAGCAGAGTTTCTCGTAAAACGTTTGGGTATGCTTCCGTCAAAGATGAAGGCTTAGAAGAAGCCCAAGCTCATTGAAATCGTGGCTCGATCAGGGCGAGGATGGAGACTGTCCCCACCTTTGGGCCGGCCGACCAGCAAAGCGAAGAACGCGCCTTCGGCATGGCAAGGCGAGCGCTGAACACCCGACTGACGCTGGAACAAGCAGCCGATTGCGGAGTTGGATCGGCGGTAGAGGTTTGCCGGAATGAGTTCCACTCCCGTGCTGCGATACATCTATATTGTTCTCGACGTTTCGGTCGTGCTTGCGCATTACACTCTTGGTGCGGCGTGGCCGCAATGACGCAGCGCGATCCTAACGCCACTTCACCACAGGAAGACAAGAAAGACGGCATAGGACGAGCACTTGGACTCGGCCTTATCACCGGCGCTGCTGACGACGACTGCTCGGCCATCGGTACCTATGCGAGTGCCGGCGCGCGCTTTGGCCCAGACCTGCTTTGGACAGCTCCTGTAACGCTGCCGATGATGTACACTGTCGTGTATCTCTCGTCGAAGCTTGGACAGGTTTCGGGCCGCGGCCTCTTTCATGCGATCAAGGATTTCTACCCACGGTGGCTGCTCTGGGCTGTTCTTGTGGGCGTGCTGATCGGAAACACGATCGAAGCAGCCGCCGATCTCGGCGGCATGGCTGCATCCATCAACATCTTCCTTCCTGTTCCGATCCCCCTCATTGTGATCGTATTCGCGGCCGCGAACTTTGCTCTCCAGCTTTGGGGCTCCTACACGCTCATTCGTAACATCTTTCGCTGGCTCGCGCTGGCCCTGCTTGCCTATGTCGGCTCCGCCATCATGGCGAAGCCGGATGCGGCAGCCGTGCTGTGGGGCACCCTTGTTCCGAAGATCGAGTTCAGCCGCGAGTTCCTGTCCATTCTGGTGGCCATCATCGGCACCACCCTTTCAGCGTACCTCTACACCTGGCAGTCGAATGAGGAGGTGGAGGAAGAGATTGCCGAGGGGAGAACGACGCTGAAGGAGCGCAAGGGTGCCACGGACGGTGAACTGCGCCGCTCCCGCCGCGATATCCTGATCGGCATGATTTTTTCCAACCTCATCATGTACTTCATCATCCTGTCGACAGGTTCTACGCTCTATGAAGCCGGCGAGCACGACGTAGAGACCGCCGCTCAAGCAGCCGAAGCTCTCAAGCCGCTCGCTGGTGCAGCCGCTGGCGTACTGTTCGCTGCCGGCGTGATCGGGGTCGGGTTCCTTGCCGTTCCGGTCATGACGACAGGTGCGGCATACGATCTGGCGCAGGCAGTTGGATGGAAGCACAGTCTTCATGCCAAGCCGCGTGAGGCGCCAAAGTTCTATATCGCGATCGGCGCCTTCACGCTGATTGCTGTCGGCCTGAATTTCCTGGGTTTCAACCCAATGAAGGCGCTCGTCTGGTCCGGAATCGTGCAGGGCTTTTCCACGCCGCCACTGCTTCTGCTTATCATGCTAATGACGAACAACCCGCGGATCATGGGAGACAAGGTCAACAGCCGCACAACCAACGCTCTGGGATGGGCTACTACGATCGCAATCTTTTCCGCCTCTTTAGGGCTGGTAGCGACCTGGTTTATCTAGGTCACCATGACGCTCACGCCATACCCCGGCAATTCGAGCTCACACGTCTCTACTGTGCTCCCGGGGGGCGGCGTGGCCAAGTGCGCGTGCTTCTGGAAAATCGCAATCTTGTCTGGATAGGTAATCCGGATCTCGCGTCCGCATCCGTCGCACCTGTAATGGGAAACGACCTGAAACCAGCTACCATTCTTGATGACGGTGAAGTTGCACTGCGGGCATTGGAAAGTCAGGCCAACAGAGAATAGGCTGGGCGTGAGGGACATTGCAGCACTTCGCATTCTGGAGAGTTTTGAGGCAGCTTGGTTAGTCCAGCGTCTCCACGACGAAGGATGCGGCAATTAAATCGTCGGCATCGATTCTGCCCTTGCCGTCCTCCATGACGGCTGCGACCTTTCGAAAGGTCTTCAGTTCACTCTCGGTAATCCGGGCGCCGCGCATCCTCTCATTGAGGTCGGCCACGCGCATTCGCAGCGCCTGGGACGCTCCAATCTCACGGTTCGACATGGTGATCACATTCCTCGTCGCTTGACTTCCCGCCGCACCTTTCGGCACTGCGGGCTGCTTTCAGTCGCTTAGGTCATTCGATAACTTTGATGATCTTACGCGTGCCCGGGTCAACGACAACGGTCCGGTTGTCGACCACCACGTACCGGTATTTGGTGTCGGGGACTTCATGAAGCTCGACCGTCTCGGGCAGGGTTGAGCCGATATTGAGCTCCACTCCAGGGATTTTCACCGATGCTAGCGGCTGCTTCTTGACATATTCCCTGATGACCGTCTCCTGTTCAGGCTCGATGATTACGTCCTGAGCAGCAGCGGCGCCGATACCTGCCAGCAGCAGAAATCCCGCGGCTGCAGTGGAAAGACGCATTCTCATAAGTGCCTCCTCATGTGAACTCTGTGCGCTGAACGGCATCGTCTTGGCGCCAGGCCCACCAACCTCAGGCAGCCGCAAACGTTCCCTGGTTGGGCTTCGGTCTGATCCAGACGGGACCTAAGTCTCGCCTGTTTTCGCGTAATAGCCCGGACATCGCGCCACCCGGAACTGCCGCTGCTCGCAGTAGTTGCTCGCTGTGAGTTCACGGGAGGAGTCCATGGAGAATAGCGTCCACCAAGCCCGCTGGTTACTCGCTCCGGTCTTCGCAGTCTCCATCGCGTTCCTGGCAATAGGGATCATCGTGAGCTAGGGGCCGGCCGACTTGAGATCCGCGCAGCTAAGTCCCTTCCTGCGCTGATAAGGGACCACCCGCCATTCCTCGCTTTGGCGGGTGGTCCATGCGAGCGCGACGTCCTCATCGCCGGAGCCAGCACCGAGACGTGGAGCAGCCCTTCCTCGCCACGGAGAAGCCTGATGGGGAGGCTCATGCCGGGGGCACAGCGGGGTTCATCGCATTTTTATGCCTTCGGGTAGCCGGTCGCGCGGTTTTTTTGGGTTTCTGACACCGGATTTTAGAGCACTCACCCGTCTCTCGAGCTTTCTCGAAGCGTTCTCGCAGCCGTGGATGTGCCCTAGCCATGGAATTCGCTGGTTCACAGGAGATGCGGCAGAAGCCGAACGCCTCCCCGAGCCGGGTATTCCATACGGGAGTAAAAAAGCCCGCCGCACCTTTCGGCACGGCGGGAGATCAGT